>CAJXPD010000178.1 GCA_913057785.1 uncultured Lewinella sp.
CATTTGTCATAGGGCAGCATGATCGCATACGCTTTGTTCTCAACAGTTTTTCAACCAGTGAAGTCTATTATTTAAATCTTTCACAAAGATGTCTTGGTCTCTTGATAAAACTGTATTTGTTCCTAATCCAGTCTCTTCAAAAATATAGCTCGACTCTATATCTAATGTTGATTTTTTTATAGAAAGAATTCCACTTAAATCTACATTTGGGTATTTTTCCAAATCAGCATGTCCAGTTACCAAATAACTTTCATTTTTTGGGTTAACTGAGTTGCATAATTTGAAAGAATTAAAACGATGCTCCTCTAATTTTTCTTTAACATTTTCAAATTTAATATCGCCAGATTCAGTATCTATTTCAAAGATATAAGATGCAAAAAACGCAATCATGTTATTACGCGATGAGTCAAAATGAAAGTAATCTGCCTCTGGTAATACTTCCTTGAAAAATTGACTTTTGTTAAAGCCCGGCACATTATGCCAATTAAAAATAATCTCTCCTCTATTTAAATCAATTTTTAAAATCCTACTATCAGTTAACCCGATAATTAACGAATCGTTTTCGGTAGCAATAAGCTTTTTATATTTTGATCCAAAGAAAAGTTTGCTTAAGCTTAGTTGCCATTCTTTAGCTTTTGATTCAAGATCAAAACAAATCAATTCATTGGCTTCATAGTATCCTACAATTATTGAATCATTTAAATAAAGTACTTGAAAATTTATCAAACCCAAATCGACTATGATTGAAGCAGATTTTATATCAAAGATACTTGTATGCCAGTGCCATTTTCTATTTTCTCTTCTAAAGTTGTTTTTACAAGCTAGTCTACTTCCATAAATACTATCTACAAAAAGAGGTGTTAAAATTTCAACTGTTTTATTTTCTTGTTGTAAGAATCGAGTTGATTCATTGAAATAGTATAAACTACTATTCAGTTTCCAAAATGAATATCCTTCAACATCTTCAATGATTTTGTCAAACTCTTTGTACAAAGCGTCATCCAAAGTATAATACAATTTGGAATCTATAATCTTGTATCCTGAGACACTTTTAATTGTCTTGTATGGTGTCATTTTATAATTGTTGAGAACTCCTAAATATCTGTGCAAATTACAATTTTATTGCGCCTTTTTCCCGCGCAAATCAGCCATCAAATCATCTAGTGGGCTGACCACTTTACTTAGTTGTCGAGCACTTACATGGGTATAACGTAAAGTTGTCTCGATGTTGGCGTGACCGAGGAGCTCCTGGATGAGGCGTACATCGGTGCCGGACTCCAAGAGGTGTGTAGCAAAGCTATGTCGCAGGGTATGCGTACTAATCGTTTTACGTAGGCCAGCCTTTTTCCGGGCCTTCTGAACGATCGATTGTAGACTTCTGACCGCATAAGGCTCGCTAGGGTCACGGCCTTCGAAAAGCCATTCTTTAGGCTCATACTTTTCCATGTAGGTAGATAATATCGACCAAAGCTCTGGTGAAAGCATTACCGTGCGATCGCGATTACCTTTGCCACGAATCACCCGAATAGTCCCTCGCTCAGGAGAGAGATCAGAAATTCGTAGGCGAGTGACTTCGCTGGCCCGCAATCCAGTGGCATAGGTGGTCATGAGTAAGGCAAGATGCTTTGGGTTCTGTACCTGGCTAAATAGTTGCCGTACTTCGCCTTTGGACATTACTTCTGGAAGGCGAGTTCGTTTTCTTGGCCTAGCCCAGTCAAATTTCATTTTTGGTCGCCCCAACACCTTTTCATAATAATATTTAATTGCATTGATGACTTGGTTGATACTGCTATCGGCCACCTCCTTCTGCACCCAGATATCGAAGTAGTTGATGAGCCCTCCCTTATCCAAGATCATGACCTGCTTGGCTCCATGATGCTCCAGAAAATGTCTGAAATATCGGACATAAGTTTTAATGGTGTTGTAGCTGTAATATTGTCGGAAAAGAGAATCGGCATACTCCTCTAAAATCAATGATTCTGCAGCAGCTAGGCCGGCGAACCACCTTTGGTCAGGCTTTTTCAAAGATACCTTTGGGGCTGGACGGAGCGCGTGCTCGCCTAGATCTTTTGACAGCTGAAAATTCTCTCTTTTACATAGCTGCTCCAAACAAGCAATAGCATTCTGGGTCGATGGAATGAGCCAGCAACGTTCGCCCTTATGGTATCTACGGCCAGGGACACGCTTAATTAAGCCAATCGCTTTATGATCCCATGCCAAATCTACCATTAGATAATTAGCATCTAACTGAAAGGGGCAAACTGAAATCAATCCCTTCGGTCGAATATTGGCATGTATTAGGTGGCGAATCTCCGCAAGGCGGCCCTGAAAGGCATCAATTCCAAATCTGTCAATCAATAAATTCAGGTTTTCAATACTGCCTTTGACGATCCAGCATTTGTGGTCGGGATGCCAAAAAGCACGCTGTAGCGATTTAAGAAAATCGACATCTACCGCATTATAAGTCAAAAATATCCGTAGTAGCCCGCTCCTCAAATCAATTCTCACCGCCTGGGGGTCATGTTGATCCGATTGTCTCTTCATCGAAGTTTGACGATTGGGAGTGGCTGTGTCATGAGCTTCGGGGAGAGACGGCTCAGTACAGCTGTTGGGATCAGAATTGAATTCCAATTGATAAGCGGAAAAAGTGGATTGTAGTACCGATTTAGCGGTATTAATAGGCAGATGCCATAGCTTACGACTCTCACTCCAGCGTCGACCGGGCAGCTGCTTTATACGTTCGATCACTTCAAAATTATACCGGCACCTCAGCGCCAGCCTCGGCTCATTCCGATGGAAGATTTCTTCAATTTGTATAAGATATTTCATGGTAAGAGCGCGTTGATCTCTACTTTTATTCCAATATCAGAGCGTAATTTATGGGGATCTAGGTTCTCCCCTCATGCCGCACAATATAACACAAAAAAATGCAATATCAAAACAAATGACTGCAAGCACCTATCGTTATGCAGATGCTTGCAGCTTTTCTGTAGTCTTATTTACCTTACTATATCAGAAGCATTACTTGTCTTCTTCCAAGCCTTTAGTCCCACCATAATAGTGGTGTTCTTCATCTCCTCCAGACATGAGGTAGGCAAACAGATCCGTTATTTCTTCCTCATTCAGACGATTGAGCAGATTAGAAGGCATAGGAGAGATCGGTGATAACTCTCGCTTGGTCACTTCAGACGCTGCTAGTTCGACCGTATAAGCACTACTATAGACGTTTGGAGCCAAAATGATCTTTCCGTCATTTTCCGAAAGCACCTTACCTGCTACCTTCTTGCCATCTTTGAGATGGAACAAGGTGAATGCATACTGATCTGATATTTCATCATTGGGGCTGAAAATCGCTGAGATGATCTCGCCACGTTTGTAACGCGTGTACAATTGGGTTAAATCATGTCCTATGACACCTCCTTCACCCCGCATTCGATGGCAACTAGCGCACAAGGCAGCTTGATACACTTGTTTCCCTTTAGCGATATCTCCCTCATATTCCTTGAGTCCCTTTCCAACGATGCGGCTTATATCGTGCGCATTATATTCCCCGCCAGGACCAATGGGTTGAGGTACATTGGCTAGCTCTTCCCCGGGCTGATATACGCCGCTCAGCTCTTCGAAATAAGCGCGCTCCTCCTCAGGAACCTTGCTGATGGCCACTTTCCGAATATTTTCAAAAAAGGGCTTGAAACTTCGCCCACCCTTGGCATTTAATCCATCGTAAAACCAGTTGAAGTACTTCTCCCGAAGCGCTTTGTCCCAACCCGCAGTAGCATGGCTCAACAGGGTACCATAGTAGAGCGCTTCCGTTGGTGGCATATTCTTTAGCACATCCAGAATTAGCGGGCCATAATCTTCGCTCCTGGTAGTCACCTCTTCCGTTAGCATAGTAGGGTGCGTAATGGTTTTCTCCTTAGTATGTTTTTCCAAAAGGGCAATGGCTTTTCCAGTAGCCGGTCCATCCTGTAAATAGACTAACAGTTGCGCTAATTCTCTATCCAAGGCATAATCACCGCTCGGGAATTGATCGGTTAGTGTCGCTGCAATCCCCTTGGCCTCTGTCGTTGTGAAGGAGCCTAATCTCATGCCTACTAAGCCGTAGGCTCTCAAGAGATCTAGTTGTTGAGATTTATCAAGATCAGACCAAGACAAGGAATTTAGTTGGGAAACGGCTACTGCTTTATCGGCATTCTTACCAGATCTGGCAAGCGCCACCACAGCTTGAATAATTCTATCTGTATCTTTTTCTCCCGCCAACTTGGACTTCCATTGGGCAGCTGGCTGATGTTCTAAGGCAATTCTTGCGGCGTACTTGATGAAGCGATCCTCATGATTGAGGTGTTCCCAAATAAGGTTTAAATCTACCGCTTGATCAGTGTTATGAAAGCTTTCCAATTGTTGCCTAAGTCCTCGCAATGGTTTACCCTCGTCACCAGCAGTTAATTTTCCAGCTACTCCACCTTCACCTCCAGTATATCGCAAGCGATAAAATCGGGAATCCAGTTTTCTTCCTCCTGAAGCAAAGTACAAGGCTCCATCAGAGCCGGCAATCGCATCAGTTAAGGGTAGTGGGGTTCCACTAAAGAACTCCTGTTTCTCGCCTTTGTAGGTACTCCCGCTCGGATTCAATGCCACATAATAGGTTGTTCCAAAACTCCAATCAAATACAAACATACCCCCCTTGTATTCGGCAGGAAAATCCAGATCTTTACCCATCACCACTGCAGTGGGCGAACCCTGCCCGAGGTTAATTACAGCAGATAGATTATCCGTATAGTAAGCAGGCCATTTCCCGGAGCCCGTCCGCCAGCCAAACTCACTACCACTAGTTACATGACATACACGAATGGGGCGGTACCAGGGCATCCCGATATCCCACTCCATATCGGCATCAAAAGCAAACAACTCTCCATCTTGATTAAAACCCATATCGAATGGATTCCGGAAACCCGCACTGATCAACTCCCAATCCTCCCCTTCTGGGTTTGTCTTGGCGATCCATCCCCCTGGTGCCTTGATATCATTCGCGTGCCCTCTGGCATCCAAATAAGGAGGAAAGAGATTGTCTTCATCCCAAGTATCGGGAAGTCGGCTATTTTTTGTTAGGGCTTCGGGGACTAAGGTGTGATTCCCGGCAATGAAGTAAATTTCCTCGCCACTAGGGCTCAGAACTAAGCTATGTGGTCCATGTTCGCCGTCGCCTTCCAATTTCAGCAACAATTGCAGGCTATCCAATTTACCATCACCATCCATGTCTCGAAGTCGATAGACTCCACTCCCATTTTCCCGCAATTGCTCACCCTCATCATCTTCCCACTTAGCATTTACACTAACATAGAGACTGTTAAAGGCCCACAGCAATCCATGTGCTCTGCCGATCTCCAGATCTACACTATCTACCATCGTGGAATCTAATGTGGCACCAATTTCGGGGATCTGAAACTGATACAAATCTCCCCACTGATCACTGGCATAGAACAAGCCATTGTCACCTTCTGCCAAAGCCACCCACGAACCGTGACTACTCCCTTTCGGGTGATATAATTCTTCCAACTCGAATCCTCTGGGAATGTTGTAGACGATCTCCTTATCCTCATCTTCTGAGGCGTCTTCATCCTCTGATTCTGCGGAAGGATTAGCACAAGCGGATAAGAGGAATAATAAGCTAGCAAGTAGCCAAAAAGGGTTTTTCATTTCGTTTAGTTTTGATATTTGCAACACTTGTTCAAGGTATAGGCCTTGATTAGGTTAAGATAAGGAACTTATTTCAACTTGCTGTCCTTCAAATCACCCTAATGAAATGAGTCTTAGTGATCGGAATTGGAATTCAACTTGTTGTGGACAATTTCGAGAAGAATGGGACGGGATCTAAAGTTATAATTCTTGGAGATTTTCCAATTCTACACCATAATCGTATTGTAAATCTTCATGTAACTTCTCTAATCTTTTCTCGATAAAATCCAGCTGTCTGTAGTATAAGTTCTTGAGCACGCGGTTTCTGGAGATGGAGGGTCTAAAGGCTTGTAACTTGGTGCAGAAGTACAGTAATAACTCCACTTCAGTCTCCTTCTTCGGAGAATAACGAATGTACTTTTTGGTGTTACGTAATATCTTTCTAATGCTTTTCTTTATGTAGAAAAAACTCCGGGCGTTGATCTGAGCAAATTCCTCATCCATGAGTTGTTTTACCCCATTGACGTACCCCATTTCATCGGAGGCCTCGAAAAGTAGATAGGTCAGCAATTCCTTATTTTCTTTTTTAAAACGGGAAAGGCGCAGACAGATTTCTAAAAGCTCCTTGGGAGAGCGTTCTGTTAAGGCTTGCCGTAATTCTTTCACAGAAGCTGTCTTCATATCGGCAAGTTAATCAATTTTTTCACGGCGGATTCCCCGGCCTTATTGGAAGGCCCTTAAGCCATCAGCATTATTCTGGTCATACGGAATCCGAAGGAAATCAAGAGAACCAGGCTTAACTTGTATGAAGAAGTTATAGGTTCCGCGAGTTGGCGCCCAGTTCATGCCCATCTGCCAACAATGCAGATCTCGGCTGAAACCCAAAGAGGGGTAGGTTACTCTCTTGGTTTTAAAGTCATAACCTATTCTACTAATATTGATGTCCCAGCGATCCGTCAATTGGATACTTCCACGCAAGTCGATCGAATGCGTAGTGATCTCAAAGGTATCTCTCCGGGGTCCTATTCGCTCCCATTCAAAAGCAATGTTGTGGGATACTCTAAAGTTATCGAATAGACTAAGAAAATCCGTTTCTTGCGGACGTTCCCGACGTCTAGGACGTCCAAACTCGTCTTCTTCTGGTCGGACATCCGTGACCACCTCCTCTTCCTTACCTTGGAACAGGGCTCTCAACTTCTGCACGGTGATATTTGTGTTCATCCGAAGATTAGCTCGTACAAACTCCACCGGTCTTTTTCGTACACTCCATACCGTTTTATTGATTCGAGTGGATCGCCCAAACTCGTCATATTCTCTAGTATAGGGATCAAAGGTGGCATTCATGATAATGTTGGTCATCCCTTTGAACAATCGGGTATTTCCTCTCATGCTAACCAGACTCCATTTCAAACTATCTGCCGCAAAATTGTATTGCCCACTAACGATGAAGTTATCCAGGATTTTAACCTTCCGCTCCGTTGAGTCTTTTTTAGAAAAGACCTTGGCCTCAAAGAGGTTATTCAAGGTATATCCGATAGCCATCTGCTGCTCACTAGCCGGGGGGGTTCCATACACCCCACCTTGGAATATGGAGTATCGGTCAAACTCCCCTTCTATAAATTCATCTTGCACATAGTCAAAATAACCTAAGTCCTCACTCAGATAATTTGGGGCAAAACCAAAGTTCAAGGAGGGCTTGATGACATGACGCAAGCCGCGAATTGGGCCTTTCTTGAATCGCATGGTACCAAAAATCTGCGTATTCAGACTCACCCCGGCAGAGAAAGTCCTATAGGGCTTAAAGCCATTCACCAGTGTATCTACCACCTCGCCGAGACGCACGACCCTAACCTCTTGCTCCCCCGTACTACTATTGAAAGTAGTATCATATTGGATATCCTCAATGAAATCCCGCCGCAAGGTCTTGAAGTTCCATACCTCCTGATAGTTCACCGTGGGGTTCAAGCTGAAATACTTAAATACCTTAAAGGAAGTTCCGGTACTCATAGTGTGCTTCGCGCCAATACGTGCATTTCGTAAGGTCTCGGTACTGAAGAAGGCGCTGTCTTTATTCGTCAGGGTACTTCTGGTCTCTCCCTGATAGCGAAAAGTAATCTCTTCGTACCACTTGCGTCGTCCCAAAGGAACCTTCCGCTTGAAGGGGTATAGCGTCTGCGTTACGAACTGAATGTTTGGAAAGTTGACCGTGATAGTACTATCTCGATTATTCTGGCTATGCGAAAAAGCGACGGAGAAGGTCAACGGTTTATCCTGCCAGTTTTTGGTGAAACTGAAGTTGGAATTCAACTGGTTCTGTAATACGTTCGCTGCATCATTGAATACCCTCGATTGATAATTATTGGTCTGAAAGTTAATAGAACCTCCAAATCGATTCGTTGGGTGCGCAGAGGCAGCCTGGTTATGTGACCAAGTAAGTCGGAAAGAAGTAGGACTGGTGATGGTACCATCGCCAGCCTCCTGTCGTCGCTTATCATACCCGATAACAAAGTTACCCGAGTACTTATATCTTTTGTTGTAATTGGATTGCGCTCGAATACCCCAAGTGCCCTTGATGTAGATGTCCCCGGTTACTGATAGATTAAAGTGATCACCTAAGGGGAAATACCATCCGATATCGCGTAGCCCAAAGCCCCAGGCCGGCGAGTATTCATAATCTCGCGGAAAAAGCAAGCCCGTACGACGACCTGATGAGATAGGGAAAAAGCCAAACGGAAGCCATAAGGGCGTAGGGACTCCCATTATCTCGAGATTAGAAGGGCCAACGACTACCAGCTTATTCGGTATAACTTTCTGTCGTTTACTCCTAATGCCGAAATGCGGTTCTGGATGAGTACAAGTGGTAAAAATCGCATTTTCACTATAGATGATATCCTTACGAATTTCACTGGTATCCTGCGGAGTCTCTCCAGTGATGAACTTTGATTTCTTGCCCAAAACGACTAAGTCATTGTAGTCGGTCGTAACATCATACACCACGCCCTTTTTAGTATCAAAATTGTAGAGCATGCGGTCGGCCGTAAAGTTCTGTTCCCCATCTGCAAAGACCGGTAGACCTGCGGGCCGGCCCGTACTATCAGGCATCGCCTCAGCAGTGACAATATTGGTGTTCCAATCGAGTATAATATGCGCTGCCTCCAGCTTTATGGCTTCGTAGGTAACTACGGCTCCTCCGTACAGATGAATCTTTTTGTTCGCAATATCGTAGATCATAGAATCTTGAGCGTCGTAATTGACCTCAGCCTCTAGTGAATCTTTAGAATAAGTTATCCTCGCCAAATTTGGAAGCAAAGTATCTATAGCAACACCAAGGGTGTCATTTATCAGTCCCAGGGAGTCCAAGGGGATCGTATCCTGTGGCAGGGGCAGCATTTTTGGCTGTTCCAATACGTTTTTTGCCGTATCTACGTTCAAAGTAGGCCGCTCCTGACTAAAAAGGTGCCAGACCGTAAATATGACAAAGAAAAATGTATGAAGTACTTTTGTTTTCAATCGATTAATTACGTTATTTTGTAAAAATTACCGCTAAAAAAAGCAGGAAACACTACCATATCCTATGTCTAAAAAAGTCATAACCCTTATCCAAACGTTTACACTTGCGCTTCTGCCTTTGCTCCTTAACGGGATTAACGTTTCATTATCCTTTCCGCTTTCCGACTCTATCTATACGCATGATCACTCCACCTGCGAAGCCATTTCCGAGAAATGGTTTTCACCGGTGCGCAAAGTTATCAAAGAAAGCGAGAAGTCCGAAATACCATTCGAAGTAAAAACGGTAGTGATTGATGCCGGACACGGCGGGCATGACCCGGGTTGTTCTGGTGCGCATTCACGAGAAAAACATATTGCCCTGGCTATCAGCAAGAAATTGGCTCAATTGATGAAGGAACGGATGCCAGGTTTACGGGTAATCCTCACGCGAGATAAAGATGTTTTTATTCCTTTGCAGGAAAGAGCAGCTATTGCGAATCGCAATAATGCCGATATGTTTATTTCCATTCATTGCAATTATATGCCAGGTAGTAGTGCTACTCGCGGAAGTGAGACCTACGTAATGGGGCTTCATACAGCTGATGAAAACCTGGAAGTAGCTAAGAGAGAAAATGCTGCGATCCTGCATGAGGACAACTACATGGAAAACTATGGAGGATATGATCCTAATTCTCCTGAGGGACATATCATGTTAAGTATGTTTCAAAATGCTTTCCTTGATCAAAGTATATTGCTAGCCAATAAGGTGGAAAACCGCTTTGCAGAGGCGGAGCGGAAAAGTAGAGGAGTAAAACAAGCTGGCTTTCTGGTACTGCGAGAAACTGCCATGCCTAGCATTTTGATTGAGGCAGGTTTTTTGAGCAGCCGCAGAGAAGAAGCTTATCTGAAAACAGCTGCCGGACAAGAAGTAATTGCTAATGCCATTTTAGAGGCATTTGTCGAATACAAATACGAAATTGAAGGTGGACAAATTAGTACCGCCCCAATCTTGGCGAATCAAGTGCAAGAGAGACAAAGAGTCCGCCCCATGCAGACTTCAAATTCGATCAAATACACCACAGAAGCCGAGACCAAGAAACCTGAGCAGGAGACGACGACAACCAGGGCTCCACAGACGCCAAGCATTCAAGCTGCCAATCAACCTACCACAGCCCATCCATTGGATAACAAACCGAACTTCAATACCACACCAAGCGTCCAGGTCCAGCCTGAGCCAATGATCATTTCTAAAACACCTCAGGCGCAACGGAATACCGTTAGGACACAAGGGTATCAACCGAGCACTACAAGCTCTACCCCAGCCTACCGTAACAATACTGCTGCTAAAAGCGGGGCCTATACACCCAGCACCACTGCCAAAGCAACGCCGCCAAAGCGTGAGGCTAAAGCAGTAGATAATTCCAATCATAGTCCTGCTGCCACTTCAGCACGAGCTCGTCAGCAAAATATTCGATTCTGTGTCCAGTTAGCGGCTTCTCCCAAGCCTCTATCGACCAGCACGCCGAAGTGGCAACAAGTGAGTTACAGAATCGAAGTGATTCAAGAGAATAGCCTCTTCAAATATCAAGCTCGCCATTTTTTAAACTTCCAACAGGCTTTCGCTGCCAAATTGCAGGTACAAAAGCAAGGCTTCAAAGACGCCTTCATCGTTGCGTACAAGAACGGAGAAAAGATTCCGCTACAAGCGGCACGAAAAGAACTTGGACAATAAATATAGGTAGCCAGTCAGCGCATGCTGGCTGCCCGTATAGCTGCTGGCCTTATCCTTAGGAAGTTTAATTCATACGGAATTACCCACAGTTTTTTGAAGATGATTCAAACTCTGAGGCCACTGAGGTGTTATATCCGAGTGCTAGTTGGGATAGGTGGATCCTCGGCAATGCTGTCGGCAGGTCTTGCTCGTGACACAGAAAATTTTCCCCAAAATCACGGATTTATCCCTTTAGAAGCATACATTTGCGGTTCGTTTAAACCCTTGTGAGATGTCTAACGAAATAAAAATTGGGATCCTTGCTATTGTGACCATCGCGCTTGCGTTTTGGGGCTACAAGTTTATCATTGGCAATAATATATTGGTAAAAACCAATTCTTATCAAGTCTTGTATGATGATGTAACGGGTCTACAGATCGGTACAGATGTAAAGATCCATGGAGTGGATGTTGGTACAGTATCTAGAGTGGAACTGCTACCAGGTGAGAAAGAACAAGTTCTAGTTGTTTTGGATCTTGATAAGGAGATTAGCATTCCCAAGGAAACTAAGGCTGTAATTGCTACCACCAGTGTGATGGGGAGCATGGAGGTGATGTTGAAATATGACAAGCCTTGCAATGGCACAGGATGTGCAGAGGTCGGATCTTTCTTGGAGGGAGAAACTTTGGGGCTAATCGGTAGCATGGTAGGTACTGATAATTTGGAGTTATACATCAAACAATTAGAATCGACACTGTTAGTGTTGATAGACTCCATCGATCAGAAGTTTCTTGGGGTAGAAAGCGAAAACCCTTTAGCCAAAACCTTGCGAAACTTAGATGCTACCACTGGCCAGTTGGCAGTGGCTTCTAGTAAGTTGAATGGGCTATTGAATAATGAGATCAAGAGTACGCTGGGTAATTTGGATAATCTTACTGGCGAGTTGGATAAGAATAAAGGAGCTATGGTAAATGTGTTGAAGAATGCAGATACCCTAACCAGTCAATTGGCAGCAGCGAACTTAGATCAGACGATCGGTGAATTCCAGCAAACACTAGAAGATTTGCAAAAAACGCTAGCTTCAGCCACTAGCACACTTGATGGCGTTTCTGCTACCGTGAGCGGCATAGGTAAAGGAGAAGGCACACTAGGAAAGCTGATGAAAGACGATGAAATGTATTATAATCTTCAACGATTGATCAGCAGCGCCGATTCCCTATCAAATGATCTCAAAGATCACCCTTACAGGTACGTTCCTTTCAAAAGCCGTAAGAAGGTCAAGCGATTTGAACGATTGGATGCCAAGGAGGACGCTAGTAGCAATTAAGCACTTCTATTTGGTTTCTAGCAAGGCTTGCACGATATTTTCCCATTCCTGACTCAGTGAATAGCTAGGCTTGGATTTGCCCGCTCTACGATACCAGTAGCTAGCATTCCATTCATCTCCCTCCCATCGATGCAGATAGGCGTGAATCCAGTCTCCATTTCGATTGGGTATATCTTGTGCAATATCGTGAGAACGATCCCAATCGTCCTTTCCCGCATACCACAAGGCCGTCAATTCTTCCCCTATTCCCTGTGGTGGCCTACTATCCGACAAAGACTGCTTAAACTGTTGAAAATCCATTCTTTGTGTAATTTCTCCTACCTAATAGAAATCCTTTCGTGCCCTAATATTAGGTTTTTTTCACATAAATGATAAAGTTGTATTTGTAAAATTTGTGATTTGCACTTATCTTCGCGCTGCAACATTTCTATTTTTTTCTCCACTTCGTGCATTAGCACATTTTCATTGCCCTATAATAACCGGGAGCCGAGAGGTTTATCCCCCCTGAGTATTCAGTAATGCTACTGAAAGAATGACCCTTGTCTTCTTTTAGCCTATCAGCAATACTCCTGGACGGATAAATGGCATATTATCCCACAAAAGTCACGCTATGATTCGCGTATTACTCATGCTTCTTGTTTGCTTCACTTTTACTTATGGGCAAGCACAAATTATCCCTGCCGCACCGAAAGGATGCGGTCATGACCACTATGTACATGCATTGGAACATCACTACCCAGGCTTCAAAGACCGAGTAGATCAAGTTCTACAAGACATTAAAAAACGGCCACAATTGGCCAAAGACCTAGAAATCTACAGAATTCCTGTAGTTGTACACATCGTCTATAAAGACGAATCCCAAAATATTCCGGAAGAGCAAATCAAAGATGTAATCGATGTATTGAATGAAGATTTCCGCAGAAAGAATGCTGATGCGGACCTAATTCGAGAAGAGTTTATGGATGTCGTTGGGGATCCATTTATCGAATTTGAACTAGCGGGCGTCGAACGCGTACAGACCGAAGTTACTTTTGAATTGGACCTTTTAGGGGGTAGCCTCCCAGACAATGTGAAACAAAGTGCAGAGGGAGGCAGCGATGCCTGGGACACGCAGAAATACCTGAACATGTGGGTTTGCAACATCGAAGGAGGAAGCCTTTTAGGTTATGCTTATCCACCGGCAGACCTGGAACACTGGCCTGATGGTGCCAATGCTCCTTCTCCAGAACTAGATGGGGTAGTCATCCACCAAGAAGTTTTCCGAAGAACCGGTACGCACACCGCTTCCGGCTTACTTGGATTGGATGAAGTAACGATCCCGGTTCGTGGGCGTACCATCACGCACGAAGTAGGTCACTACCTGGGTCTTCGTCATATCTGGGGAGATGGCCTTCTGTCTATTATCGGCATTCCCGACTGTAATGCGGATGATGGCGTAGAAGATACGCCACAACAAGGTAGTTCCAGCCAGTTTGCCTGCGATCCTGAACAAAATAGCTGTGGAAGCGGCGAAGGAGACAAGCATGATATGTTTGAAAACTTCATGGACTACGCCAGAGAGGACTGTTTGAATTCATTCACCAAGGGACAGATAGCCATTATGAGAAGTGTCCTGGAAAATGAGCGAAGTGGACTAATTGACCAAGTGAGCAATACGATTGCTATTGAGGACAATCAGGACTTCCAGGTGTACCCAAACCCTGCTAAAGGGCAATTGTTCATAGAATCTAGTTTAAAGGACAACACCTCTTACCAAGTAAGACTAGTAGATACGCAAGGAAGAATGGTTCATGCACCGGCCTTAGGTCGACCTGCTGATCGCCAGACGATTAATATCAACGGGCTTCCTGCTGGTTTGTATGGCTTGGTCATCTTACAAGGTGACAAGCAATATTTTCAAAAAGTAGTAATCCGATAAGGATTTTAAGAACAGAAGATGTAATGCTTGGGATACTAAGCATTACATCTTCTCCTCCCCTCCCACCCTCTCCCATACGCTCATCAAGGATTTACCTACGGTCATAAATCGTTTTTTGTAGGAGAAAAACTAGCGGATAGTTTTGTAGCAATGATTCCAAACTATAACTTTCATTGCTTATGAGATCTTTTATCATCGCTTTTACTGTTCTTGGTGGCATCCTGCTCTTACTCGCCTTAACTGCCTTCAGCTATCTGGCACCTAATCCAGATTTCGTGGTAGAATACATGCTGGAAAATCCAGATAAATCTTCCCTCTACCTTGTTCGAAATGATTCTGTTTTGGCGGAATTAAATGGAAATCGGAAATCCCCGCTGGCTAGTACCATGAAGATCATGGTGGCCATCACCTACGCGGAACAGGCCGCCAGTGGGAAAATTGACCCTAATGAAGAGATTCTACTTAGCGACCTAGATCGATTCTATCTCGCTAATACGGATGGCAATGCGCACCCCAGTTGGTTGAAGGAAGTGCAGCAATTGTCAAAGGTGACAGATGGTAAAGTGAAACTGCGTGAAGTGGCTGCCGGGATGATTCAATACAGTTCCAATGCCAATACGGATTACCTGATCTGGAAAGTAGGCTTGGAAGAGGTTAATGCTAATATTCAAAAGCTAGGCCTTAGCCCACATGACCAAATCTTTCCGCCAGCCGGATCTTTGATGGTTCCGCTAGCCTTTCCAGAATTGACGGATAAGGGGCAGCTCAACAGCAAGATCAAGGATATGGGGCAAGAAGCTTTTGCCAAAGTGGCCACGGACTTTCACAAGAGACTGAGGACAGAAGAGGTTGAAGATTTAAAAGCTACCTTTAAGAGAGCTAGCCTAGACCTAGACTTTCAATATCTCTGGTCAAACTACCTACCCGGTTCTAGTCCCCAAGTCTACGCTGGATTGATGAAAAAACTGAATAGCAAGACCTACTTTAGTGAGGCTGTACATGAACATCTAGATCCAGTACTAGAACGCCTAATGACCAACCCCGCTAACCAACAATGGCTCCAACATGCTGGCATGAAAGGCGGCAGTACTTTATGGGTATTAACCAAAGCCAGCTATGCTACCGACAAAGCAGGTAACACCACTGAATTGGCCTACTTCTTTAATGATCTTTCTTTGCTGTCGTCCCAGCGATTGCAGCAATCTATGAATGCATTTGAGTTAGAGGTGCTATCGAATCCAAGCTTTAGAGCTAAATTGCAAGAAAAACTAGGAAATTAATGTCATCCACAACCAGCAGTAGCAGACGTCCTTTTTTATTCTCCAACTTCTGGGGAGACTGGGTGCTACATGTAGCAATTTGGAGTCTGTTACTGCTGATCTGTGGATATCCAGGCTGGGATTGGTTGTATTTCTCTGGAGGGGATGGCAGCCTATGGATTGCAGTTTTATATGGTTTTTTCTTTAATGCCCTCCTGTTTTATGGTAACGCATTTTTCCTGTATCCCAGATTTTACCATAGGCGCCGCCAGCTTTTTTGGATATTGAGCATCAGTTGGTTGTTGATTTGTCAAGGAGGAGAGGTGCTTATCGACGGAGCTTTTGGTAGTTTTCTGATCCGGGCACCCAAGCTGTCCGCAGCGCTGTCCTTAGCCGTCGGAGCGTTTTGGCTCACTCTTCTGATAAATTCTATTTTTTGGGGACTTGGCATAGCCTACCATCTACCCTTAGAACTGATCCGAAAGAAAAGAGAACATCGATCTTTACTGCAAGAAAAATTGGAGGCGGAATTGGCTTTCCTACGGGCACAGATCAATCCCCATTCGCTGTTTAATGGGATAAATAGTATCTACCATCTGATTGATCAACAGCCAGAGCAAGCCAAACAGACCCTTCTGCAACTGAGCGAATTGCTGCGCTACCAATTATATGAATGCCGAAAGGAATACATCGATCTGGATAAGGAACTGCTGAATCTACAGAACTATATCTCTTTGGAAGAAATAAGGAAAGGTGAAAACGCAGTCATTAGAACGGCTTTCCCCTTCAGCAAGGAAAAATTTGAATTGGCCCCTTTATTGCTTATACCTTTTATTGAAAATGCCTTTAAACATCTAAGTCATTTTCCGAACCAAAAGGAGAATACGATAGACCTTAGTTTAAACGTAAAAAATGAACGTCTAAGCCTTCACCTAGCCAATACCTTTCAAGAAAAGTCGCAAGATACAGACACACTGGACGGGGGCATTGGCTTAGAAAATGTGCGGAGGAGGTTAAACTTAATCTATGGCAAACAACATCTGCTCAAAATTCATAAGCAAGATGGCCAATTTAAGGTGCAACTCGAAATCCCTTTAAAACGCGTGACATGAAAAAAGAGACCTTGAAATGCCTCATTGTAGATGATGAGCCAATCGGTAGAGAAGCTTTGGCGCGTTATGTAGAGCAAATCGATTTCCTTTCTCTCGTGGATAGCTGTAAGAATGCCTTAGAAGCCAACAACCGGCTAAAGGAACAGGAGATAGATTTAGTGTTTCTAGATATTCAAATGCCAATGATGAGTGGTTTGGATTGGTTGAGTACACTTTCTAATTCTCCCTTGATCATCTTCACTACCGCTCATCCTCAGTATGCCGTAGAGAGCTATCAATTTGATGCAGTGGATTACCTACTGAAACCCATTTCCTTCCAACGTTTCTTGCAAGCTGCCAACAAGGCCCAACGCTTTTTCTCGAGTTTGGATCGTGCTATCTCGGAAGAGGAAGATTACATATTTGTCAAAACAGATCAACAACTGGTGAAAGTCCAAGTAGCGGATATTGTTTTCATCGAAAGCATGCAGAACTACATTCTATTTCACACCGCTACTGAGAAAATTATGACCTTGGTACCCTTGAAGCAGGCATTAGAGATGTTGCCCAGTGATCAGTTCCTCCAAGTGCACAAATCTTATGTAGTAGCCAAAGACAAGGTAGAGGCCGTGGAGGGCAACCAATTGATTTTAGGTGGGCAAAAAGTGCCCGTCAGCGTGCGCCTTCGCAAGGGTGTGATAGACGAGCTGATGAGAGGAAAACTGCTAAGAAAATAGATGCTACTGATCCATCTAACTGCACCCTAAACTAAGCTAACTCCTTGCGCATGCAAATGCTGTTTTCATCTCCAATATACTGTCCAAAGTTTTCCGTTTGTGCATATCCATTCTTCTCGTAAAGGGCCAAGGCTTCCGGCTGGTTATCCGCTAATTGCAATACGCAGAGTGGGTATCCGAGCGCTTTTGCCCAAGTCTCCAGTTCTTCTAGTACTTGAGTAGCCACGCCTTGACCGCGTGCTGTTTTTTGCACGTACATTCGTTTCACCTCCATTGATTGCTCGTCAAAGGCTTTGATCGCACCGCAGGCTATCGGCTCTTCTCCTAAGTATGCCACCACCACCTGTTTAATCTCATCCAAGGCATTAAATTGGCCGTAGAAATCTTGTTGATCCCCATACCTATCATCTAGGTCGGCATCTAATTGCTGTACCAAAGACCTGAATGCCTCATCTCGGGCATCCGTTCTGCGAAGTTCAAGTGGCATGACTACTTTATTTCTTGCAGCTCAATCTTTCGAAATTCCGTGGGATGTGTTTCACTCTGGATAGAAATATAGCCACTACTAAGTGGAGTCCCTTCAGCCAATGGGAATCCTTCAGGTAAATCTCCTCCAACTTGTGATTTATTGTACACCAGCACGGTATCGCCTGCTGCTATATGTTGAAAAAGTGAATCTCCGTAAACCACAAATTCGGCTTGCACCCAGTCATCTCCGTGAAAAGTCTTGGAGGAAGAGTTAATACAATGGCGTTTGATCAATTCCCCATCCATCACTACATGTGTGCCCGGTGTACACAGGTTGCAAGTAGATCGTTCGTCTGTACCGTTGCCTCCGAGAATTTGGGCTTCTATGGAAACCGGAAAATCTTGGTCCTTCAGCATCGTCTTAGGATCTTGGCAATGCAGCATCAAACCATTGTTACGATACGCCCAACCGGGTCCGTCTGGAAGTTGTTCCCCCACAAATCTATACTCGACACGGAGTCGGTAATTAGAAAAAGGTTTTTCGTAGAAAAGGTGTCCAAAACGACCGTCAAATTTTTCGTACTCATCATAGGAAACCTTCAAGATTCCGTCTTCTACCCGAAAGGTATTGCCGAAGTTGTCCCCATATTCATAGCCCCTAATCTTAGGCGTCCAACCAGACATGTCTTTGCCATTAAATAGCTGGATCCAAGGTGACTCGATAACTTCTTCACTGGTTGCTTCTGTCGCTGTACCTGATCTTTCTTGACAGCCTAGTGCTAGAAGTAAAAAAACGAGTAGGTAGTGTACTCTCATGTTTGCGTTGGTTTATTCAAATTTTGGTTGTCTTTTCTCTGTAGTAGCCTGGAAAGCTTCGGATAGATCCTTGGACAATAAAACACCCGCGTTCCAGGTAGCCATGTATTCCAAAGATTCTGATACGGAGTGGTCACGGCTATACAGCAACATCTGCTTGGTGCTTCTTATCGCTAGCGGAGATTTTGCGGCGATCATCTGTGCAATCTGCATAACTTCCTCCATCATATCCTCCTGATCCTTGTACAATCGGGTAACAAGCCCCATATCCCGAGCTTCCTCTCCATTTACATTGCGCCCCGTGTAAGCTAATTCTGCCACTAGTCCCGGATTGATAATCTTCGGTAATCGTTGTAAAGTACCAATATCCGCAGCAAAGCCCAAGTCAATCTCCTTGATTGCAAAGTAAGCATCCTGCGTACAATAGCGCATATCACAAGCGGTAATAATATCCACAGCTCCACCTATACATCCACGATGAATAGCAGCAATCACAGGCTTCCGACATTTTTCCAAGGCCGTAATGGTGTTTTGCAGCTTAAGGATGGTGCGCCTTAGCGCCTCTCGCTTGCGACCTTCACATTTGATTTCATTATAATCATTTGGCCCAGTTAGGAGGTCTAGATCAATCCCCGCACAGAAGTGTTTCCCTTCTCCAGTCAAGACAACTACTCGGACCTCATCTAACTCATCGAGTTTCTCGAAGATCCGTTGCATCTCTTCCCAAGCCTCCATGTGCAAAGCATTGGCCTTATGAGGCCGATTGAATGACACTTGCGCAACATAATCCCGAATCGTAATCTCAAAGTGCTTGAATTGACTCATCCCTTATCTTTTGCCCCCAAAGAAAAGGTATTTATGGGAAAAAGCCTACGGAGCGTCTAAGTACCTGTTGATTGCCCTCTATTTGGGTGGAAGTGAATTCACATATTCAAACCCCGTTTGCAGCAGATCGACTAGAATGCTGTCCTTTCCGTAGAGCGATTCTGGAATGAGGACATAGCCACGCATGGTGGCTCCATGGGAAGTAAAGTTGCCAGTTTGATATTTGTCTCTGAAAGCTTGACCATCTTCCTTGGATAATCGCACACCTAACTCACCTGCTTTGTTGAGTAGAGAAAACATATGCCCATTGGAAGAAGTATAAGGCATGGTCTTTCCTTTTCTTACAAAATCCAGGCACTGTTCAACCAATTGATCAAAATAGGCCAAGCGAGTTTCCCAAAGTTCTTTGTTTGTGTTTGACATAACGATAAGCTCTTACAGTTAAGAATAAGCACATAGCTATGATTCTCTTTACGAAAATCCGGTACAAAAAGGTTTTGTAACCCAGGATTGTATGAAAATGCTTAAAGACTAGGACATGGACGAGCCCAGCTTCTGATAGTATTCAGATGGTGCCACCCCCATTTTCTTCTTGAAGCTGCGGTAGAAACTCACTTTATTGGTATAACCACAAGAATATGCAATGTCAATCAGGCTCTTCTTTGGCGCAATGTTTTGTTGCATGATTTGAAGAGCTTCCTCTATCCGATAGGTATTGAGCAGTTCTTTGAATGAACAGCCCATAGATTGATTAATCAGGTCAGAGACGTACTTTTTAGGCAATTGTAGCTTTGCCGCAAATTGATCCAAGTTTAAGGTATCATCCAGATGGATCTTCTCGCCTTCGAAGAGTGCTTTAATACGAATTTCATCTATTCTCCTTTGCTCTAATTGACTGAGGTCCGCTTGGACCTGTTGACTAAATATTTCTGACTGGCTGAAAAAACTGTAGGCTACAGATTGGATCAGAAAGGACATCACCAGCATACTTATCTTATGAAAAACCGGTGCTTCCAGAAGACCTGAAGGTAAAATCAAAAAATACACCAAGTTGATACCCATAACTAAAGTGTATAGGAGCAGAATTCGATAATCCCAATTGGCGAGATAGTTATTCTTGATATGCCTTCGATAATCTCTAAGTAATCTTAGGGTTAGGACCAAATAGATACCAATGTAGGCAAAGAACGACAGGGATAGATAGAAGTCAAAACTGCTATAGGTGGGCACTTTTTCCAGAAAGGCGCGTACGAAGGCTAGTTTTTCCGCTGCTGGTGAAAGGTAAAAAGGAATCTGAAGCAGGAACATCAAGAGGAAGGGAATCAAATGATACAAATCCCTCCGATCAAAGCGGAAGTTCTGATCGATCACAGCTTTAGCCGTCCACAAAATTAAGGGTGGTTTAATAAAGCTAAGTGGATAGCTTACGCCAAGCAAATGAGGAAAAGATTCGATCAAGCTTGTATCTGCTAGAAGGCGTTCTAATAGTGTTATTCCCTCGATCAATAGTAGGATGGCAAAGAGCGGCTTGGCAAGGCCCTTCCGCCGTCCGCCCAACAACACTAAAGCCATGAACAAAGCCTGAAAAGTACCAAAGGCAACTAAAATGGTGAAGAGCAGATTAGTATCCATAGAGGTATGTTGGCATTGGGAACAAGATTACTGGCTTCTAATGAAAGGTACAATGCTTAGGGGAATTGTTATAAGAACGAAGGCTATCTCTGTTTTCTCTTCGGCGCTTGAATTTGCCTTTTGATCTGGCCTATCTCCTCTGAACTAAGGTTCCTCCAGCGCCCCACTTCTAGTTTTCCTAAACGTACCTGCATGATCCTCACCCGCTTGAGGCTGACCACCTTATAGTTCAAGAACTCACACATGCGTCGGATCTGTCGATTCAGTCCCTGGGTTAAAATAATCCGAAAGACAAACTTTGATTGCTTCTCCACGATACAACGCTTGGTCTTTGTACCCAGGATAGGAACTCCTTGAATCATCCGTTCGACAAATCGTTGGCTGATGGGCCGATTAACCTTCACGATATATTCCTTTTCGTGTTGGTTTTCTTCTCGTAGGATCTCATTAACGATGTCGCCGTCATTGGTTAGAAAAATCAAGCCAGAAGAGGCTTTATCTAGGCGTCCGATTGGAAAAATTCGAGCGGGATATTTGATGAAATCAATGATGTTATCCTTATCTCGCCGGTCAGTCGTACAGGTTACGCCCACAGGCTTATGGAAAGCCAGGTAGATGGATTTGGGCTTGTCTTTCAAGGGTTTACCGTCGACGGTAACCTTGTCACCAGGGTAGACGCGGTTTCCCTTTTGAGTAGGTTGACCATTAATCTCGACTCGTCCGGCCAGGATCCACTGATCGGCCTCCCGACGAGAACAGATTCCCGTTTGACTAATAAACTTATTTAAACTAATCGAATTATCCTCCATGCAGCACTTGCTTGACCCTCCAAGTTTATTCCTTGGAGTTGCAAAACTAAGCAGATAATTCTACAAGGCTAGCAAATTCCTTGGCTAATTGAGTAAGACCGGCAAAGTCCTCATTTTCTATCAGAGCTGGATCGACTAAGGCGCTGCCGATCCCTAGGGCGCTAGCACCGGCATCTAACCACTCACGTGCATTATCCAGATTGATTCCCCCAGTAGGAACGATCCGCATCGGAGGCATGGGAGCAAGAACGGCCTTCATGTAAGAAATCCCTAGGTTCCCCGCGGGAAATAACTTAATCATATCTGCTCCAAATTGATGGGCATTATATACTTCTGTCGGAGTAAAAGCTCCCATGATGACCGGAATATCATTCTTATGTGAAATTTCTATTATTTCCGGATCAGTGATAGGCGTGACTAGATAACGGGCCCCATGCTCAATGGCTTGACCGGCCTCCCCCGTATTGCGAACGGTACCCACGCCGATTTGTACCTCCGGCATTCTTTGAGCTATCTCCTGCACTGCCGACAAGGCGCCAGGGGTGTTCATGGTTATTTCAATGGTCTTTATCCCCCCTGCCGCGTAGCTTTCCACCAATTTGACTAAATCAATCGCTTGTTTTGCTCTTACAATCGCAATGATTCCGTTATCGACAATCTGCTGACTTATTGTTGCTCTACTCATATAGCCCTGTTTATCAGTAATTTCTAGAAACCAAATAACCGTGGCAGCCAAAGACTAAGTCCTGGTACATAACTCACGATGATCAAAGCTACTAACATAGCCACAAATAGCGGTAATAATGGCCGAATTACTTTTTGAATAGTGGTTTTGGCTACGCCAACCCCGATGAATAGAACCGAACCAACAGGTGGGGTACAAAGTCCAATACAGAGGTTCAGCACCATAATAATTCCAAAATGAGTGGGATCCATGCCCAGTTCTGTTACCACCGGTAAAAAGATCGGCGTAAAGATCAAAACAGCTGGCGTCATGTCCATGAATATCCCAACGAACAAGAGAATCATGTTGATAATCAACAGGATCACAATCTTATTGTCGCTGATCCCAATCAAGGTTTCCGTGATGCTCTGCGGTATATTTTCGTAACTCATAATCCAGGACATACTAATGGATGTACCGATCAAAAGCATTACGATGGCGGTAGTCGAAACAGAATTCACCAGGATATTAGGCAGATCTCCGATGGTGATTTCTTTGTACACAAAGGCAAGTATCAAACAATACAAGACGGCCACAGCCGAAGCTTCAGTGGCAGTGAAGATACCCGCTACAATACCGCCAATCACGACCACTAGCAGTAACAAACTTGGAAAGGCATCAATGAAGGTTTTGAATACCTCGCTCATCTTACTGCGTTTTCCAACGGGGAAGCCCTTGCGTTTGGCCCAAATGGGAGCCACGATCATCAGTAGCAAGCCCGTGAGGATTCCCGGTAGATAACCGGCCAAGAAAAGGGCAGCAATCGATACACCACCACTGGCGAGTGAATAGACAATCAGTACATTACTGGGCGGGATTATGAGCCCCGTAGTGGAAGAAGTGATATTCACTGCAGCCGCAAATTCTCGATCGTACCCCTCATCCTCCATCTGTTTCCCCATAAAGCTTCCAATGGCAGAAGCCGCCGCCGCTGCCGATCCTGCTATCGCTCCGAACAACATCGCCGTTACGATATTAACATGCGCCAAGCCACCGGGTAAGGAGCCCACCAAGGTTTTGGCAAAGGCAATCAAACGTTTGGCAATCCCCCCTTGATTCATAATCTGGCCAGCCAAAACAAAGAATGGAATGGCCAATAAGGTAAAACTATCCAAGCCTGTAGCCATTTGCTGTGCTACCGTGGTCACAGCAGGCATGAAAGGTATGCTTACAAACATGGTTAATAGCGTAGAAACGCCAATACTCCAAGCTACCG
>CAJXPD010000179.1 GCA_913057785.1 uncultured Lewinella sp.
TGTAGATAGCCTCTCAAAGCTCTTTAGAAACCGCTTAGTTCAACTAAGCGGTTTTTTTATTTTATTAGTTTTTGTTTTTCCCTACCTAAGGCTTGCATTGATCGCCTCCAAGGCGGACTGGCCTGGGCAAAGATCTTCCTCTTTAAGCGTGTTCAAAGGTTGATCAACAGTATTGATCATATCGTGTAGATCCTTGCTGTTTTCATCAATATACAGAAGGCCTGTCAGAATCTCTCCGTTCAACTTTGCATCTTGCAGCCGTCGCATGGCCGAAGTTCGATCTCTGGGATCCCAGTTCGGAGCCAACTTGCTTAGCATAACTTTTGAACCGTCATGCAGCTCGACGCTGGCTGTACTTCCCTCCTCATAATCAATCAAGATTTCTTCTTGATGAGGAACAAAATCCAATACAGAAGTTACTTCTATATGATCTCTAACAAAATCGTATGATTTCGTGGAGCCTTTATTGTTGTTAAAGGTCACGCAAGGGGAAATAACGTCAAGTAGGGCGAAGCCAGGATGAGAAATAGCAGCTTTGATCATGGGGATCAATTGCCCTTTATCTCCTGAGAAACTCCTACCCACAAAGGTAGCATTCAATTCCAATGCCATACCGATCAAGTCGATGGCTTGGAAAGGGTTGGCAACACCTTGTGATTTACTTATAGACCCAAAATCTGCCGTGGCAGAATCTTGCCCTTTGGTTAGTCCGTAACAGCCATTGTTCATTACAATGTAGGTCATGTTCAGATTCCTACGGATGGCGTGCACGAATTGCCCCATACCTATCGATGCCGTATCTCCGTCTCCCGATACGCCTAAGTAGATCAGCTCTTTGTTGGCCATATTGGCCCCGGTGGCGATGGATGGCATACGGCCATGCACTGAGTTAAAACCGTGGGAGTTACTCAGGAAGTAGGTCGGCGTCTTCGATGAACAGCCTATCCCTGAAAGTTTCGCCAGGCGGTGAGGTTCGATGGACATCTCATAGCAGGCCTGTACGATGGCTGCGCTAATGGAGTCATGTCCACAACCAGCACAGAGGGTTGATATGGCACCTTCATAGTCTGCCTTGGCGTATCCAATCTTGTTTTTTGGGAGGGCTGGATGACGAAAAGTGGGTCGTATATAGGTCATTTCTTGTCTGTTTAAGCTGTTTTTCCCTAAGTTCTTTTAGGCGTCGATTAATTGCGCTTCTTGTATCAACTTCGTGATACGGTCTGCTGTGATTGGCATCCCATCATAATTCAGGATGGGAACTAAGCGATCAGGCGAAACTTCCAGTTCGTTGATCAAGAGGGTTCTAAACTGAGCATCACGGTTCTGCTCTACCACATAAATGATCTCATGCTGCGCCACAAAATCTGTGACGTCTTGATGAAATGGGAATGCCTTAATACGCATGGCATCTAGAAGGATACCTTCGTTTTCTAATAATTCCATGGCTTCTAGAGCTGCATAGGTCGTCGTGCCAAAGAAGATTAGTCCTGCTTGGCGATCGTTCTTTTCTCGGTAAAATTCTGGGGCAGGTACCAATGTTTTTGCCGTGTCCCATTTGCGCAGTAAGCGGTCAACATTTCTCACATAGGCCGCTCCATCCTCAGTATAGCGCGCATATTCATCTCGAGAGGTTCCGCGCGTAAAGAAGGATCCCTTGGTGGGGTGTGTCGCAGGTATAGTACGGTTGGGTATGCCATCTCCATCTACATCTAAGTATCGACCGAAGTCCACCCCTGCTTCCAGTTCTTCCGCACTTAAGACCTTGCCGCGGTCATACTGTTGTGCATCATCCCATTTAAATGGCGGAGACATATGGTCATTCATGCCCAGATCAAGATCCGTCATTAAGAAGATTAAGGTTTGCAAGCGATCAGCCAGGTCAAAGGCTTTGGCGGCAAAATCGAAGCACTCCGCTGGTGTGCTTGGGAATAGCATGACATGTTTGGTGTCTCCATGAGAAGCATAGGCCGAAGAAATAATATCTGGCTGCTGCGTTCTGGTCGGCATACCCGTAGAGGGCCCGCCTCGCTGAACATTGACCAATACTGCTGGAATTTCAGCAAAATAGGAAAGTCCTATGAACTCATTCATGAGCGAGACACCCGGCCCAGAAGTAGAGGTAAAGGATCGTGCGCCATTCCAGCTCGCACCGATAACCATGCCAATGGCAGCCAGTTCATCTTCTGCTTGCACAATGGCAAATTTATTTTTCCCGGTTTCCGGATCGACGCGTAGTTTCTTGGCGTATTTTTCGAATGCCTTGGCCACTGATGTGGATGGAGTAATAGGATACCAAGCCATAAAGGTAGCACCAGCATAGATACTTCCTAGTGCAGTGGCGGCATTGCCGTCTATCATTATGCTATCTCCCACATTGTCTCTTCTTTCCAGCTGGATAGAAAGCGGATATTCGTAGTGCTCTTTGACGTAGTTGATACCCAATTCCAGCGCTTTGAAGTTAGGCGGAATGAGTTTGGGCTTTCTTTCGAATTGTTCGCTGATGATGTCTTTGATTACTTGGACCTCGATATTGATCAGTGTGGCAACTGCTCCTAGGTAAACAATATTTTTAAAGAGCTGTCGCTGTCTGGGATCGGTATAATGTTCCCGACATAGGGCTGTCATCGGGACACCTATGAAATGGATATCATCCCGCAAGAACTCATCATACAGTTTTTTCGTATTGTCATAAAGCAGAAATCCTCCACTGCGGACTGAGGCCACATCTTTCGCAAAACTTTGCGGATTGATAGCCACCATAAGATCGATGCCGTCTCTACGGCCTAAGTAACCTTTCTCGCTAATTCGAACTTCATACCAGGTAGGTAATCCTTGAATATTCGATGGGAAGATGTTTTTCGGGGAAACAGGTAAACCCATTCGGAAGATCGACTTGGCAAAGATATTGTTTGCACTTGCTGATCCCGTTCCATTTACATTGGCAAAACGAACCACTAGGTCGTTCACCGCACTCACTTTCAGCATACCTTGCTGGCTTTTGTTACATTGTATAAATATTTCATCATATCCCAGGCCCCAGTTGGACAACGTTCGGCACATAGACCGCAATGAAGACAAACATCTTCATCCTTGACCATGACGCGTTGAGTTGGAAGTTGGTCGGATACATAGAGGTCTTGCGTAGTATTTAATGCTGGAGCACTAAGTTGTAACCGCAGTTCATCTTCTTCCGCATTAGGGGTAAAGGTGATACAGGAGGTAGGGCAAATATCGACACAGGCGTCGCATTCAATGCATCGACTGGTGGTAAAAACTGTTTGAACATCGCAGTTCAAGCAGCGTTGAGCTTCTTTAAATCCAGTGGGCTGATCAAAGCCTAATTCGACTTCTACTCTTCTATCTTCTAGGCTAATAGCCTTATCTGCATGGGGCACCAAGTATCGTTGATCGATTACGACTGGGCTGTCGTAACTCCATTCGTGGATTCCCATTTTTTGACTAACTAGATTCGTCATTGGAGCTGGCCGTTGATGAACATCTGCTCCTCGACAGAATAGATCTATAGAAATGGCTGCCTGATGAGCCTGAGCCACGGCAGTAATGATATTTTCAGGTCCTAAAGCTGCATCTCCCCCAAAGAACACTTTGGGTAAAGTAGATTGGAAGGTGGTCTTATCCAAAATTGGAATATCCCATTTGCCAAACTCTATTCCTAGATTTCTTTCGATCCATGGGCAGTGATTATCTTGACCGATAGCCATAATCACATCGTCCGCTTCGATGAAAACATCAGGTTCTCCGGTGGGGATAAGGGTTCTCTTGCCATTCTCGTCATATTCCGCTCGAACCTTTCCAAATAGTATTCCTTTCAATTTGCCATTCTCTACCACAAATTCCTTCGGAGGCATATTGTTCAAGATGGGAATATCTTCACGTTGCGCGTCTTCGATCTCCCACGGCGAAGCTTTCATATCCTTAAAGGGGCTTCGAACAACGACTTTTACATCTGTACCTCCCAATCTCCGTGAAGTACGGCAGCAATCCATAGCTGTATTACCTCCTCCTAGTACAATTACCCGTCGCCCGATCTCTGAGATATGGCCAAAGGCGACACCGGCCAACCATTCGATTCCTATATGAATATTGTCGTCCGCTTCCTGTCGACCAGGTAATCTACGAAGGTCTCCTCCTTTAGGCGCACCCGTACCCACGAAAACCGCATCATAATCCTTATCCAGGATTTCCTTCATACTCTTGACATAGGTATTGAAGTGGGTGTGGATGCCCATGTCCAGGATGTAATTGACTTCTTCATCCAGTACGGATTCTGGCAGTCGAAAGGCTGGGATTTGCGTGCGCATCATTCCGCCGCCCTTATTCCATTCATCGTACAGATGAATCTCATACCCTAAGGGGGCTAGATCTCGGGCTACGGTAAGAGAGGCTGGCCCACCGCCAATCAAAGCGATTTTTTTACCATTCTTTTCAGCTGGGGCATTAGGCATGAGTGATTTTACCTCACCCTTGTTATCCGCAGCTACGCGCTTGAGTCGGCAAATGGCTACAGGTTCTTCTTCAATTCGGCCTCTTCGGCAAGCGGGTTCGCAGGGGCGATCACAGGTACGCCCTAAGATCCCCGGGAAAACATTGGATTCCCAATTGACCATATAGGCTTCTGTGTATCTCTGAGCTGCGATGAGTCTTATATATTCAGGGACTGGCGTATGAGCTGGGCATGCATACTGGCAGTCTACCACCTTGTGGAAGTATTCCGGATCACTAATGTTTGTCGCTTTCAAAACCTCACTCTTTTAATGAATCAACTAATGCAATATAACGCACTATTATATAAAACCAAAATAAGGTATCGCCTTTTGATGAAAGGTTGAAACTTTTGACGGTTTTCTTAAAAGAATCTTAAACAAATTCGTATCCTGTATTATTGGACCAACCCGGTTGTTAAAACAAGATTCTATGAACTCATGGATCCAGTTGTTTGTAATTCTGTGCTTGCTGGTTAAGCTGGCTTTTTCACTTTCTTATGAGACTTTAGCGCCAGAAATCTGTGATAATGCATTGGATGATGATCTAGATGGCCTAATTGATCTCAATGATGATGATTGCTACTGCGAGCCCTTAGAGAAGCCCTCCTTGATTCCGAATCCTTCCTTTGAAGATCGAGATTGCTGCCCTGAAGGTCATTCCAACCTAGCTTGTGCTAGTGGATGGATTCAAGCTTCGGAGGGATCAACAGACTATTTCCATGCCTGTAATTATGATGGTACAGATATCTTTACTTTACCGCAACCCATACCCGATGGAGAAGGGTTTATAGGTTTAATCGATGGCTCCTTTACAGGTAGCTTTATACCCGCTTTAAAGGAATATGCAGGTGCCTGTTTAGAAAGTCCGACGATTCCCAATACCCAATATCGACTTGAATTTTATACAGGGTTTTTGGATCGGCAGACCTCTCCGGAAATAGAAATTGCGCTTTTTGGAACCACTGCATGCGCAAATTTGCCTTTTGGTATTGGGGATAAGTCATTTGGATGTCCTGCCAATAGTCCCGATTGGGTACAGCTCGGTTCTGTATTTGTGTCAGGAGAGAACCAGTGGACAAAGTCTCTATTTAAATTTCGTTCGCCGCTTGAACTCAAAGCCATAGCCATCGGACCAGGCTGTGGTTTGCGGTCTTCGACTAATAATACATATCACTTCCTAGATCAAGTGATCCTAAAAGAGAACAGTAATTTTGATTTGGGCATCAAGGCAAAAGGTCCAGCTTGTACTGATGATCTAGTGTTTGAAATTAGACTGCTAGAAGACCACAACTATCAGTGGTATAAAAATGGGGTAGCCCTTCCACAAGCCATCGGCAATCGCTTGTTAAACCCACCCGGACCAGGACAATATCAAGTAAGACTTGAAAATAGTGCGGGGTGTAAAATATCCGAAGTTTACAACTACCTCCCTCCTAGCCAATTTACCCAAACAACTCAAACAATATGTGCAGGAGAAGAGGTAGACTTCAACGAACGGCCAATCTCGCAGGCCGGTATATACTGGGACACTTTACAGACGATAAATTATTGCGATAGCATTGTCCGCCTAGAACTGCTAGTGGAGCAAGCTGTTGAAACCGATATTTCAGCCAAGGTTTTTCCTGGGGAATCTTATCAAGTTGGTTCTTATAGCATCAACACCCCTGGGGCACATATACGTACTTTATCATCCGCTTCCGGTTGCGATAGTACGATACATTTGCAGCTGGCCTATTATGCCCTCTATATTCCAAATGCATTCTCTCCCAATGATGATTATGTAAATGATGTATTCTCCTTCTATGGAGGAAGCGAGATAAAAGAAATCAGTTCCTTACACATATTTGACCGTTGGGGAGCGCTGGTGTATCGAGGAGAAGCTCTACAGGCTAACCAAGGATGGGATGGCGCAGTCAATGGAAAGGATGCTCCACAGGGTGTTTATATCTATACCGCGAATCTTATAATGATCGATGGTAGGGAGAAGGTTCTGCAAGGGCAGGTAAGCCTGTTGAGATAACCATCTGCCTCTATATCTCCTGCTGTTGTTGCGTTTCTGTCTCCCACGCCCTCAAGCCGATGTTGGGTGCCTGCCTGGCTTCGACAGGTTTTCCACCAACATCTCCCCGCCCCCGTGATCACCCCGCCTTCACCTCTTTCAAAAAGGCGGAGGGCGCCATGTTGAACTCTGCTTTAAAGCATTTGCGGAAATACTTGAGATCATTGAAGCCCACCTCGTAAGCTGTTTGAGAAATGTTGGTTTGTCCCTCTCGCAGTAGCTTTTCAGCATGTTTCAGGCGGATGTAGCGAATGAACTGGGTGGCCGATTTTCCGGTAAGTGCTTGTAATTTGCGATGCAGGCCAGAGCGGCTAATGCCCATGGCTAGGGCAAAATCTTGGGCGTTGAATTCGGTATACTTGAGTCGGGCTTCTACGCATTGGGCGGCGCGCAGGAGGAATTTCTCCTCAACCGTGGAGTGATTGGTAGAAGGGGGGATAATCCCCTGGTGCTTGTAATGTGCCCGGAGCTGCAGCATGTTCTTGGTTAGCGCAAAAACACGGCTCTTTAGCACTGTGATATTTACGGGCTTGGTGATGTATTCAAAGGCGCCACTTTCAAAGCCTTCCAGTTGGTGGCTAAGCGCGGTGCGTGCCGTGAGGAGAATGACCGGAATGTGACTGGTTTCGATATTTTCTTTTAGCTTTCTACAAAGGCTAAGCCCATCTAATTTGGGCATCATGATATCACTAATGATTAGGTCTGGAATGTGCTTTTGAGCCAATCTTAAACCCTCTTCACCGTTTTGGGCCTCCAGTATACGGTAGTGTTCCTCAAAGTGTTGACGGAAGTATTTTAAGATTGGGGCATTATCCTCAATCAGCAATAGTTGTAGTTTTTCTTTGCTGGCATTTTGGAGGTATGGAGTAGCTGGACTTAAAACCCCTTCCTCAAGGGGCTCAACTTCCAAGTTACCAAGTTCTACTTGCCGCTTCGAAGCTAGATCCAACCGTTCCTCGACGCTGAAATGTTCGTTCCCCTTCTTCAATTCAATTCGGAAAGTACTTCCGTGATTTGCCTTACTGTTTACTTCAATCGAACCATGGTGGAACTCCACCAGGTTTTTAACCAGGGCTAGGCCAATACCCGAGCCTGTATATTGGTTGTTGGTAGCCCGATAAAAGGGGTCAAAAATATGCGGCAGGTGATCTTCAGGAATGCCAATTCCATTATCTATGATTTCAATATGGACACGTTCATTAGAGGTATCGATGATCTTAACCAGGATATTACCGCCGTCATTGGAATACTTAAAGGCATTAGACAAGAGGTTATATAGGATAAGTTCCATTTTTTCCTCGTCGAACCAAAGCGGAAGTTTTCGTTTGCTGGACCGGAAATGATACTTAATATTTCGGCTTTCAGCGTGGGAGGAGAAGCTGGAAAAAACTTCGTTGGTAAAGGCCACTAGGTCATTTTCTGTGGCTTTCAGTTTTAACTGATCGGAGTTGATCATTCTAAAGTTGAGAATCTGTTTGACTAGTCGCAGAAGTCGTTTGCTATTGGTGTAGGTCATCCGGAGTTTATCTCGAACCTTAGAAGGCAAACTTAGATCATTGATCATTTCACTCAAAGGAGAAATAATTAAGGTAAGAGGGGTGCGGAACTCGTGTGAAATGTAGGTAAAGAACCACATTCGCATTTCATTAGTTTCAGCTTCCTTTTGGCGACTCAGTTGCTCTAGCTTTAGCTTGTTCTGTAGATTGGAATAAACGTACGACAATCCAGCGACGGTGGCAAAAGCCATAAATACCAAGAGGATAGCTAGGGTGTAAGCCCACCATGTTAGATACCAAGGAGGAGCTACTTGAATTTCGAGTCGATGACTGGGCCCCCAGTTCTTGCCATCAATGGAAGCCTTAACCTCGAATGTATAGTTGCCGTGGTACAAATTAGAGTAAAGGGCATGTCTGTCTCGATGTGTCTTCTTTTGCCAATCTCCGTCAAACCCCTCTAGGCGATGAGCGTATTGCATTTTGGTGCCATCCGTAAAGGAAGGCGCTGCAAAACTTAGTTTAAAGCTGTTGTCATAAGGCTGCAAGGTCATTTTGGTAGCTTGAAGAATATCTTCTTCCAAAACCACAGTACCATCCGCCCTTTTGCCAATCGGTACTTTTTCCCCTTTAACTAAAACATCTGTCAGTAATACTTTAGGGGGGAGGGTAGTATCTGTAGAAAACTGAAGAGGATCAAAGACATTGAATCCGTTTACCCCTCCGAAAATGAATTCCCCACTTGGGGTATAGCTATAGGCGTGAAGATTAAATTGATTGCTTTGTAAACCATCGGCTTCTGTGTAAACCTGAAAGACCTCTTGTCTAGGATCAAATAAAACTAGACCATCATTTGTGCTTAACCAAAGTCGTTCTTGCTCATCTTCCAGAATACCATAAATTACATCATTCGGTAGGCCGTCCTTCTGCCCATAGGTTTTGAAGTTGCCTGAAAAGTTACCTTCCCCTCTATCTTCCCATAACATCAGTCCTCCCCCATAAGTGCCAATCCATATTCTGTCTTTTTTATCTCGATGCAGACAGGTAATCCGATTGTTGGTCAGGCCATGCCCTTCATCTTGATCGGCATAAAAGCTGGCATCGGGAGGTACGGTTTGTACAGCTTGCCCTTGCTTAAGCGCTTTAATATATTTAGCATTGAATACAAACAATCCATGCCATGTCCCTATCCACCAGTTACCATTCTTGTCTTCTAGAATATGGTTAATTGAATTAAAAGGAAGATCCAGCTCATAGATATGGCGGAAGGTCTTATCGTGACGCCTCTTTAAGAAGATACCACTGTTCACAGCGACCCAAAGATTCTGATATTCATCTTCGAAAAGCTGCTGAACGGAGCGATGGTTGATATCAGGTGTATTGTCGTCGGGGAGTTCTTCCTGAATAGCTCGCCGGAACCGTAGGCTTTCTTTTTCTTCTATGACCTCATTTAGTCCTCTCCCATTCCAGCACCCTACCCAAAGGGTTTGATCTGCATCGCGGAAAATACTGTAAATGGTATTATCGCTTAGGGAAGAGGGGTCATCCAATACCGAGGTATAATTGTCAAAATGCCCATTTTCTCGGTCAAAGCGGAGCAAGCCGCCACCGTAGGTTCCCAACCAAATGGTACCATCCGGATCCATATGTGCACTTGTGATATCGGTTGTTGAACCGGCATCATTCTCTTGAAGTTTGGGTCGAAACAAAGGAAAGTGTTGATCGGAAAGAAATAGCCTTAATAGGCCATTATTAGTGGTTCCTATCCAGAGGTTGTTTTCGCGATCCAAATACAGAACGTTAATATATCGACGATCAAGGCGATTTTCGTGCAGTAGTCTAGCCGCCTTAGGGGACATCGTCTTAGCTCCCTCCTCTAGCACACTGAGTCCTCTTCTACCGCCAATCCACACCCGTCCTTTATTATCACAGACAATGGAATTGACTTCTTTAAATTGCGGCAGCTCTTCAATGATTTCCCAACTTGACTTTTGTTCTTGTAAAATAAATACGCCTTGATCTGCTCCGACTATTAATTGCCCTTTTTGATTAAAGGTTAAAGCGTGAACAGCACCGGTTGTACCATGGGGGAGTGCTTCGAAAGGAGGAGGAGCCCCATCGCTACCGGCTGATCCTAACAATAGACCCTGATTAGTTCCAACCCATATGTTTCCAGCCTGGTCTTGGATAAAACAATTTACGCCCAAGCCTCCTCCTGCTACTAGATAAAAACTGGTGTCCTTCGAAAGGTCCATGGCAATAATGCCGGGGGTCATGCCTAACCAAATCGTTTCTTCATCTATTTGTAGCAGGGTCTTTCCTAAGTTTAAGTAGTGATCGGAATAGATGCCAAGTGATTTCGGATGTAAATTTGTGAAAGTACCTTTTCGTTGGTTATAAATACTGACCCCTCCTTTCTGCGTACCGACAAGTAGTTCTCCAGTCCTAGTTTGACTTAAGGCATGCAGCCAGTTATCTGCTAAACTGGTGGAATCGTTTGCGTGATGTTGAAAGGTGGTAAACTCATATCCATCGTAGCGATTCAAGCCATCTGCTGTTGCTACCCATAGGAATCCAAATTTATCCTGGTGGATATCCATGATGGAGTTGTTGGAAAGTCCAGAGGAGCTGGTGTGTCGTTCCAGATGTGGTAAACCGAAGAGCTGGCCAAAAAGCCCCGCTCCTTGGAACGATAATAAGAGGATCAGGAGAACTTGCTTCATGAATTTTAGTTGACTTGAAGTCATGGCGATAGACCTTTCTATTGAACTCACATGTGATGCATAAGAAGTTTGGAAATAAACCTTTTCCTACCTCCATCTGATCAGAATTCTCATCTTACGTCTCAAGGGAAGTCTGTTAAGTTTCCCTATTTTCTTCCTAATGTATAATAAACGTTCAAAATACACTTATGTCCGCTAGCGCACCCATAATCTTTAGTATCTACAGAAGCTTTGACACAAATGACCTCTTGTTTTTCAACATATGACCCGCTAAAGAAAATGAATATTTTGGAATTTTACTTTTAATCGAGAGGGTTATTCGGAATTTAATTTTATATTCTCAGGTCATTTCCATCAAACCTTATGTAAGGCTGTATTGATTGGAAAGGATCAAGCCAAAGATGGGATATCATCAAACTACATTAGAACTCAGGTTTTGACACCTACCTACCCATCGCAAAAATCAAGTTTTTAAAGTGAGACAGTCGATAATCGACGAACATACACTCACCCCAACTGATCCAAGTTTGAACAAGTTAGAAGAGTTGTTGAGCAAGTGGCCTTTAAGTAGGCTGCAAGGTGAGCACATTCTTCTGTTAATTATGGAACCCTATTACAAGTTGAACTAATAATTCTTCACCAAACTTATTAGGATTTATGAAACTAAACAAACAAGTCATTAGTGTTGGACGGATGGCCGGAATGGTGCTAATCCTCCAGCTAATGCTTTGTGCGCAAATAATCGCGCAAAGTGTGAACCTCAGTGGTGTGGTTACAGACCCTGATGGAGAAGCCCTGATCGGGGTGAATATTCTAGTGAAGGGCACCTCAACCGGTACGATCACCGATATTGATGGTGCATACGCCTTGGAAGTGCCAGGAGATGCTGTATTGCAATTCAGCTACACTGGTTACAAAATCCAAGAAGTTTCGGTAGATAACAGAACTACGATTGACGTGGTAATGTCTACTGACCTCGCCGTACTTGATGAAGTAGTAGTAGTAGCTTACGGTAAGCAGAAGAAAGTTACTGTTACTGGAGCTATCACCGGCGTGAAAGGAGAAGACCTTATCCAATCTCCAGCTGTCGATGTCTCTAACTCTCTCGCAGGACGTTTGCCTGGGGTTGTAGCTATTCAAACGAGTGGAGAGCCTGGTCAAGATGGATCTAACATTACTATTCGTGGAACAAATACGCTGGGTAACAGTAGTCCACTGATCGTAATCGATGGAATTCCTGACAGAGCAGGTGGGTTGGGACGCCTAAACCCTCAAGACATTGAATCTATTTCTGTACTGAAAGACGCATCAGCTGCGATTTATGGTGCTCGGGCGGCTAACGGAGCCATCCTGATTACTACAAAACGTGGTAAAGATGGAAAACCAACAATTTCTTACAGCTTTAACAATGGCTGGACCCAACCTACCATCGTTCCTGAAATGTCCAATGCTCGCGAGTATGCGCAGATCATGAACGAATTGCCTATCTACCGGACTATCCCCGTAAATGAGTGGGAAACTGCCTGGAATAGCATTCAATCAACAGGACTTTACGATTCTCCAACGGATGGTGTGTCCACTTTGAGTGCCAACTTTAGCCCAGAGGCTGTGCAAAAGCACACAGATGGCTCTGATCCTTGGGGCTTCCCAGACACAGATTGGTTTGGAGATGCTTTCAAAAATTGGGCAACTCAGAATCGACACACCCTGCAAATCAATGGTGGTTCGGAGAATGTTCGCTACTTGGCTTCGATGGATTATCTAAATCAGGATGCGATCTACCACAATTCAGCTACCTTCTATAAGCAGTATGGTTTGCGATTGAATCTGGATGCTAAGGTGAATGACTACATCAGCGCTAACGTTGGTATTCTTGGACGTCGAGAGGATCGTAACTATCCAACCGAATCTGCCGGTGCTATCTTCCGGATGTTGATGCGGGGTCGCCCAACTGAGCCTGAAGTATGGCCAACCGGTGAACCTGGTCCAGATATTGAAAATGGACAAAACCCTTATGTCATTACTACCAATGCAACAGGGTATCAGCGTAATCCAACCGATTACCTACAGGCTAATGGTGGAATCGAGATTGGAAACCCATGGATTGAAGGTTTGAAACTGACCTTGAGTGGTGCAGTTGACGTAAGTAATGAATTGAACAGAAGATGGCAAACGCCATGGGAGCTATACTACTGGGATAGAACTTCCTTCGGTGCTGATGGCCTGCCTGTTTTGGAACCTGCTGTTCGTTCCAATTTCAAGGATCCTCGCTTGACGCAAACCAACAATCGTACGTTGAACACCAACTTGACAGCTCTTCTAAACTACGATCGTGAACTTCCAGGTGGGCACTCTATTGGCGCCATGGCTGGGGTAACTAGAGAAACCTTTACTGGAGAAGGATTCTTCGCCTTTAGAAGAAACTTTATTTCTGCTGCAGTTGACCAGTTATTTGCTGGTGGTACTGAGAACCAGGATGCTGGTGGTAGTGCTTACGAACGTGCTCGTTTAGGGTACTATGGTCGTGTACAGTACAACTACAAAGAGACTTACCTAGCTGAATTTATCTGGCGTTATGATGGTTCCTACATCTTCCCAGAATCTGATCGTTTTGGTTTCTTCCCAGGTGTATTGTTGGGTTGGAACTTGACGAATGAATCTTTCTTCGATGTGCGAGGAATCGATTACTTGAAATTGAGAGCTTCCTATGGACAAATGGGTAATGACCAGGTGTTCTTTAATGGTCAGCTTCAAGAGTTTGCTTATCTATCTACTTACGGCTTTGGTTCATATCCAATTGCTAGCCAAGTAGTGACTACATTACGTGAAACAGTTTTGGCGAACCCTAGCTTTACTTGGGAACGTGCCAATAACCTAAACATTGGTTTGGATGCGACACTTCTTGACGGAAGAGTTGATTTGACCTTGGAATACTTCTACAACCGTCGTGATCAGATCTTGATCCAAGAAACGGGTTCCACGCCTGCTTCTTCTGGTATCAATAGTTTGTTGCCTCCTGTTAATGCAGGTAAAGTTGACAATCGCGGATTTGAATTCAACTTGGGCGTGAATGGTAACCCAAGCAGTAAGTGGCGCTGGAGAGCGGGTATCAACGGTGGATATGCTAAGAACGAAGTAGTGTTCATGGACGAAGTACCTGGTGCTCCTGATTACCAACGCCAAGAAGGTAAGTCAATCGGAGGTTATTTGGTATACGAATCTGATGGGGTATTCTTGAATCAGCAAGAGATCGACGCTAACACCATCGACTATAGTGGTGTTACTGCTCAGTTGATTCCTGGTGATATGAAGTTTAGAGATATCAACAATGATGGTGTGATCGATGCAGATGATCAGACTAGATTGGATGATAATGGTACACCAACTTTTACTTTCGGTGCTAACTTCAGCTTACAGTATGATAATTTCGATTTCACCATGCTATTGCAAGGTGCAACAGGGGCCTCTATTAGAATCCAAACAGAATCTGGTGATATTGGTAACTTCTTGAAGTACAGCCATGACAATCGTTGGTCTATCGACAACCCAAGCAGTGAGCATCCTCGTTTGGCTAGCCGTGGTGATACATACTACACAGGTGGCAACTTTGGTAATAACACTTATTTCCTATTCAGCAAAGACTACATAAGAGTGAAGAATGTGGAGCTAGGTTATACCTTGCCAGGTACTGTTTTAGAGAAAATTAACCTTGGTGGATTAAGAATATACGTAAATGCACTCAATTTGCTAACATTTAGCAAAAATGACATCTTCGATCCTGAAGCAACAGCGGGAAGCGGCGTATATTACCCATTACAAAGAGTTATTAATACAGGCGTAAGCCTAACCTTCTAAAAATTGTGGTTATGAAACTGAATAGAAATATATTCTTAATCTTGTTAGCGGCGGTCTTTCTGCCGTTGTCGTGTGGCGACGACTTCCTAAATACAGAGCCACTCGATAAGATTTCGAGTGAAGCGACTTGGGCTGATGGCCCGCTTTCAGAAGCCTTCATTTTCAATGTGTACTCCTTCTTGGGGTATGGTGGTTTTGAAGAGCAGGGACTTTCTGCTCTGACTGACGAAGCCATGTTTACCCACGCAGGCCGTAACATCAATACTTTTACCGAAGGATCAGAAACCCCCTCCAACTTGGCTTGGACAAGTAGTACTTATGAGTGGGGAAGAATGTACTTGGCTATTCGTCAAGCAAATATTGCGCTTGAGCGCTTGCCTACGTCTACCTTCACGGATGATGTACTGCGTGATCGTCTGCAAGGGGAAGCACATTTCTTGAGAGCTTATTATTATCATCAATTGATGCGCTACTACGGTGGTGTGCCATTAATCGATCGTGCTTATGGCCTTGGTGAAGACTATGCCGTATCACGAAATACTTTCGAAGAGACCGTTAACTTCATTGTAGCCGATCTGGATCGCGCTGCTAGCTTACTAGATGGTAAATCTGAAGCTAGAGGTCGCGCCACTAAATTGGCAGCTATGGCGCTTAAAGCTAGAGTACTAGTTTATGCAGCCAGTGATTTGCACGATGGCGCAAAGGTGAAAGCCAATTCCAATACGTTAGGATCTTTCGCTAACCTTGAGCTGGTAGCTTACCCAAGTGGTGATCAAACGGCTCGCTGGAACGCAGCTAAGGCGGCAGCTAAAGCAGTTTTGGATGCTTCTACTGGTTATAAGATGGATCTTGCAGCACCTGTTTCCCATGAGGAAGGAAAGTCCAACTACCTATCTGTCGCTATGGGTGGTGGTAGTGCTATAGGAGATGCAGCGGCAGCTTCTGACTTGATCTTCGAACGTACGCATACGGCGCAGTTTACCCAAGAGAGTAACTGGCCACTAGGTGGTATTCACTTTGGTATCAACAATGGTCCTAACGGATACCACAACTGGGCAGGTAATACGCCTATCCAACAATTGGTAGATGATTATGAAATGATGGATGGTTCTAAGTTCGATTGGAACAATGCAGACCATGCTGCTGATCCATATGCAAACAGAGATCCTCGCTTCTACATGACCATTATGTATGACGGTGCGGACTGGAAACCAAGACCCTCTGATGTAGCTAACCTTGACCCTGCTGATCAGATTCAGTCTGGTATCTATGACGACGGTTCAGGAGGATTCATCAATGGTATCGATACTCGCGAATCTCCAATTGAGAACTGGAACGGTAGCCGTACACACTACTATGTACGTAAGTTTATCGATGCTGATCCAGGCCTAGCTGACAACCAGTCAAGTGCTCAGGTGATTCCTTGGCCTTTCATTCGCTACGCAGAAATGGCTTTGATCTATGCTGAAGCTAGCATTGAAACAGGTGATGAGGCTACTGCCAGAGAATGGATCAATAGAATTCGCTTCCGGTCCGGTATGCCTGCTATCAATGATAGTGGCGACATGTTGATGGATCGACTCCGTAACGAACGTCGTATCGAATTGGCTTATGAAGAGCATCGTTATCATGATGCCCGTCGTTGGATGATTGCACCTACTACGCTAGGTAGAGGAATTAAAGCGATCAATGTAAGGGCAGACCTCAAGGCAGGGGCTAGTCCACACGTGCCATATCGACATGATAAGTCTGTGTATGACTACAGCTATACCGTAGTGGATAACACAGAAAACGAAAACAGATCCTGGGATGACAAGATGTACTATCGACCTATTAGTCGTGACGAGATTAATAGAAACGATCAGTTGATCCAAAACCCAGGTTACTAATAGCATGAATGGGCACTAATTAATGCAACAAACATATTGCTTGTATCGGGGTTAGTGCCTCATTTCCTGTGAAATGTTTATTAATTAGAAAATCTATCCCTTACCGATAGGGATAGATTTTCTTACTTTTGCCCAAAAGAATATGTCTTCTCACAAGACGAATATTTCTATATTCTGGCTGTTATTACTCCTATCTAGCTTTTTATTCGCTTGTAATTCCGAAGGAACGAAAGAGTCTAATGAAGAAGCTGATGGTCCCACCTTGTTTCGCTTGTTAGAGGCCGAACAGACGCAAGTCAATTTCCAGAACACTTTAACGGAAGGACTGAATACCAACATTTTAATGTATGAGTACTTCTACAATGGAGGAGGAGTAGCTGCAGGGGATTTGAATGGAGATGGCCTTGAAGATTTGTACTTCACCGCCAATATGAGTGAGAATAAGCTATATCTGAACAAGGGGGGAATGCAATTTGAGGATATCACGGCGCAAAGTGGTGCAGCAGGACGGGAAGGCCCTTGGAAAACGGGGGTAACCTTAGTCGATATCAATGGGGATGATCAATTGGATATTTACGTCTGTTACTCCGGGGCACTACCTGACCCCAAACGCAAAAACCAGTTATTTATCAATCAAGGAAATGACGATAATGGCCGACCTTCCTTCAGTGAAGAGGCAGAGAAATATGGCTTGGCAAGCGACGCTTTTAGCAATCAAGCCTATTTCCTGGATTATGATCGGGACGGAGATCTAGATATGCTCCTACTCAATCACAATCCCAAGTCATTGCCGGTATTAAATGAGGCATCAACTGCCGAATTCCTAAAAAAAGATGATCCGCAAAGAGGGGTACGATTGTACCAACAAGAGAATGGCATCTTTCAAGATATTACTCAGAATGCAGGCATTAGTGGATCGGCCTTAACCTATGGACTCGGTCTAGGTGTCACAGATGTGAACAATGATGGCTGGCCTGATTTCTATGTATCGAATGACTATACCATTCCTGATTACCTCTATATCAATAATCAGGATGGCACCTTCACCAATCGCTTGAACGAGAGCATTGGACACAATAGCCAGTTCTCCATGGGTAATGATATTGCAGACATCAATAATGATGGCTGGCAAGATATCATCACCCTCGACATGCTGCCAGAGGATAATCATCGTCAAAAACTCCTACTTGCTCCCGATAACTATGCAAAGTTTGACCTGAATGTAAGATCCGGTTTCCACTACCAGTATATGCGCAACATGTTGCAGCTGAACAATGGGGACGGGACCTTTAGTGAGATTGGTCAATTGGCAGGTATCTCCAATACAGATTGGAGTTGGGCAGCCCTACTGGCTGATTATGATAATGATGGCTGGAAAGATCTTTATGTAACCAATGGATATTATCGAGATTATACCAACCTGGATTTCATCAAATACATGGATGATTATGTGAAGTCGAAAGGTAGACTGGTTCGAGAAGATGTTTTAGCTATTATTAGCCGCATGCCCGCCTCAGATGTGTCGAATTACATTTTTGCCAATGGCGGTAATTTGAGTTTTGAAAATAAAACCACGGCTTGGGGCGTGCAGCAAACGGCCAATAGTAATGGAGCAGCTTATGCTGATCTTGATAATGATGGAGATCTGGATTTGATTGTGAATAATATCAATCAGCCTGCTTTCATCTATGAGAATACCGCTTCCTCAGATGGGTTCTTTCTACAATTGGATCTGCAAGGGGAAGGACTGAATACACAGGGTGTAGGTGCTAGGGTAACAATTTCAGCTGGTGGTTTGCAGCAACAATTGGAGCAGTACCCGACCAAAGGTTACCTTTCCTGTGTTTCTCCCCGTATGCATTTTGGACTGGGAGAAATAGACCTCGTTGATTCTCTATATATTCAATGGTCCAGTGGAAAGGAACAGCTATTGCTTAATGTGGCAGTAGATCTGGTACTGGCGTTAGCGGAGAAAGATGCCACGGCATCAGCCAAACCTGTTCCGGAGGTGGCTAGTTTGTTTCAATCGACCACTTCGCCCATAGCATACATTAATGGTAGTACGACCTTCAGAGATTTTGATCGACAGGCGCTTTTAACTACCGAATTTTCTCACAGTGGGCCCTTCATGCTCGCTGCTGATGTGAACGGAGATGAACTGGAAGATATTCTGGTAGGAGGAGCTGCGGGGCAAAAAACCAATCTTTATTTACAGGACCAAGCTGGCCGTTTCCGCCTTCAATCCATCTCGGCTTTTGACGAGGATGCGGATCACCATGATGCGGATGCTGTTTTCTTAGATGCTAATGGCGATGGTCAACTAGATATCTATATAGCTAGTGGAGGTTACCATCAGTTTTTGCCTAACGATCCTATTTTGCAGGATCGCTTATATCTCAATATTGGGGGCGGGCAGTTTGCTAAAGCTCCTTTACCACAAATACGGGGTAGTAAAGGCTGTGTTAGCGCGCAAGATATCAATGGGGATGGAGCACCGGATCTTTTTGTAGGAGGACGAGTGGTTCCCGGGAGATATCCGGAGACTCCCCAGAGTTTCCTCTTGATCAATGATGGAACCGGGAAGTTCTCTGATCAAATGACTAGCTGGGCGCCAGATCTACAGCAAATAGGCATGGTAACTGATGCAGAATGGGTAGACTTAGATGGTGATCAGCAGATGGAGTTGGTATTGGCGGGGGAGTGGATGCCACTTCAAGTTTGGACAATAACTGGCCAAAAACTAGAAGATGTATCGGATCAATATTTTGATCAATCTCATACTGGCTGGGGGAATCATCTACGAATTTCGGATCTTAATGGAGATCAGAAACCGGACATTCTAGCTGGCAATATCGGCACGAATACACAGTTTAGGGCTAGTCCAGCAGAACCTGTAGAGCTTTATTACAAGGATTTTGATAACAATGGATCTATTGATCCGGTCCTTTGCTACTATATTCAGGGTACCAGTTACCCTTATGTTACCCGTGATGAGCTGTTGAATCAGCTCAGTGGCTTACGATCTAAATTTCCTACCTATCGAAGCTACGCCAATATGACTTTATCGGAAGTGTTTGATCCCGAGGAATTGACGGGGGCAGGCCATCTTTCCGCGAATCATATGGAGACTACGCTTTTCCTGAGTAATGCTGAAGGGAAGCTGCAAGCACAGGAATTGCCTCTACAAGCCCAGTTTACGCCCGTATACGCCTCAACTATTGGCGATTTCAATGGGGATGGGGCACTAGATCTGCTCTTGGCAGGCAACAATAGACATGCTAAGCTTCGGCTAGGCCAGTGGGATGCTAACTACGGAACACTACTCTTAGGTGATGGCAAAGGAGCTTTTACTTACGTGAATCAAATTCGTTCCGGTCTACAAGTGAAAGGAGATGTACGAAGTATAGTGCAAGTGAAGGATCAATTATTGTTTGGAATTAATGGAGGCCTGATCAAGGCTTATAAAATGAACGAGCAAAAAACATTATGAGTGGAATGAAAATCCTATCTATGCTAGTGTTTGGCGCGCTGGTAGGCTTAATGGCCTGCGAGCAAGCGACACCTGCAGAAAATACGATTGCTGACTATGAATTGGCTAACGCATGGTCAGATATGAGGCTGTATATCACCAAAAATACCCCCGCTAATTCTCCAACTTATGCTTCTCGTGGGGTAGGCTACATCGGCCTTTGTATGTACGAATCCATCGTGCCGGGCTATGATAGCCATCAATCCATTCAGTCACAGCTAAATGGATTGGAGGGATTACCTACAGTGGAAACAGATGCCGAATACTTTTGGCCCCTCGCCTTGAATGCTGGCCAAGCCCAGATACTTCGACATATCTATAATCAAACCTCCGATGAAAACAAGTTTAGTCTCGATTCCCTCGAACAAGCCTTCGAGGCCGTGTATGTCGATGTAGTAGCCAATAAAGCGGTAGTTGATCGATCCAAGACTTTTGGCCAACAAGTGGCAGATGCCATTTTTGAATGGTCAAAGACGGATGGTGGACATAGAGGATACCTTAAGAATTTCGATAAAGATTTGGTGCATCCGGTCCGTCCCGGCTCCTGGAAGCCTCCTTTGTATGCACAGTCTTTTAGTCACCATCCCCTCCACCCGTACTGGGGAGAGAATCGAACTTTTCTGAAACAGAATACAGGGCTGGAGTTACCTTACATGATTCCCTATGATACGACGGAAAGCTCTCCTTATTACCAACAGTTCAAGGCGGTGTACGATACGGATTTAGCTTTAACACAAGAACAAAAGGAAATTGCCATTTGGTGGGGAGATGACCCAGATGAAACCTTCACCCCTCCTGGCCATTCCTTCTACATTGCTTCACTTGTAATCGATCAGAAGCAACCGGATCTCATCACTTGTGCTGAGACATTTGCAAGGGTAGGTTTGTCAGTGGCTGATGCCTTCATCAATTGCTGGAAATGGAAATATCACTTCTTCTCGGAAAGACCTAATACATTCATCCCTCAATTTATTGATCAAGAGTGGGAATCCTTCTGGCCAGATCCACCTTTCCCTGCTTTCCCCTCTGGTCATGCGATCCAGGCAGCAGCCATGGCCACGGCTTTGGAAGGAATGTATGGCCCTGCGCTTACTTTTATAGATAGTGCGCACGTGGGGAGAGAACGCGATGAAATACGAGATGTCGATTTTGTAGAGCGCCCCTTCACAACCTTCTGGGGGGTGGCAGAGGAAACGGCGGATTCTCGATTCTACGGCGGAATTCATACACCTCAGGATAATGACATCGGATTGGAGGAAGGCAAGAGAATTGCAGGTCATGTGAATGCGCTGAAATGGCGCCGTGAAGAATAGGTGATGGCCGGCCTGATCCATTTTTTGAATGGCTTGAAAATGAATGCAATGATATTGAAAACCTATGGTTTTGGAAGGCGAATATTGGGCTGCCTTAGCTTGTTCGGGCTGAGCCTAGGTGTGCTTTGGGGACAAGATACTCCTTTCAGGGATGTGACTAAGGAGGCTGGCATTGATCATCAATTCAAGGTGTATGAGGGGATGTTTGGCGGAGGGATTTGCGTGTTTGATCTGAATGAGGATGGTTTTGAAGATGTATTCATGACCAGTGGGATGAATGAAGATGTACTGTACCTCAATAATGGAGATGGCACTTTCAAAAATGTGTACGTTGGCTCAGGATTGGAAGAGACGCGCCACTATGTCACACAAGGGGTAGTCGGAGCTGACGTGAATAGAGATGGTTGGGTGGACCTATTCATTACCACCATTACGTCAAAGGATAGTATAAAAGTCATTCCGCGAGAAAAGAACTTACTTTTTCTAAATAATGGCGACGGAACCTTCAAAGACGTCACTAAAGCCTATGGCTTGGAGAAACTGAATTCCTTTAGCACTGGAGGAAGTTTTGGAGATTTCAATGCCGATGGCTACCCAGATCTCTATGTCGGTAATTATTTCAAAGCCTACACCGGGCAGCTGCGGGAGATAAATGATGCGACGATCGTAAACGCCAATCAGACATCCATGGGCTACTTGCTCCTGAATAAAAAGGGAAAAGGCTTTAAGGACGTCTATGCAGATTACGGATTAAAGCATAAAGGATATGGTTTCGGCGCGATCTTTACAGATTATGATAATGATGGTGATCAAGATCTAATGGTGAACCATGATTTTGGGTACAAAGCCAAACCGAACTACTTTCTAGAGAATGATTACCCGGAGAAGCAGTTTACTGAGATTAGTAAGGACATTGATATGGACCTGAAAATCAATGCTATGGGGACGGCGATTGGAGATTATGACAACAATGGTTTACTCGACTACTTTGTGACTAATATTCGATTCAATTGGTTTATGATAAATCAAGGTAAAGGCAAGCCTTTCGTCAATAAAGCCAAAGAATTGGGCATGTCCTACGTCACCATCAGTTGGGGAGCCAACTTTGCGGATTTTGATCATGATGGCGATTTGGATCTGTTCGTCGCTAATGGGGATTTGAATCCGAATAATGTGCCCATGGCCGACTATTATTTTGAAAATACAGACGCCACTTTTACAGAAAAGGGAGGTGTGATCGGTGTGAATGATTATGGTATTGGCCGCGGCTCCGTGGTCTTTGATATTGAGAATGATGGAGACCTAGACATCTTGATCGTTAACCAGGAACCAGTTCTTGAAGGCTATCCGGTTGAGTCAAGAAGTACCTTATTTCGGAATGAATCGGCTGCTACAGGAAACTGGGTTAAGGTGGCTCTACGAGGAGTGGAGGCAGAAACTCATGGCATCGGTTCCAGAGTAGAAGTTGTTTGTGGAGACTTACGTATGATTCGTGAAATTGATGGTGGAAGCTCTAGCCATTTGTCTCAAAATTCTACCATTGCTCATTTTGGACTTGGACAGGCGCAGACTATCGATTCCATTATCGTTAAATGGACAGGTGGTAAACGTCAGGTCTTGTCTGATCAAGGAGTGAATCAACTGATAACTATTGAGGAAAATAACAACAAGCAAAAAGCCGGATTCAATCCAATCTATTGGCTGTTGATACTAGTAATTCCCCTGACCCTGATTCTGTATCGAAACCTGAAGAAGTAAATCTAATTGATAGTTAGATCCTATTTCCGAATAGGGACTAGCATTAGTTCATGTTTAAATTTAAGCCCGGCAAAGAGAGGCGTTCATATTAGTGA
>CAJXPD010000180.1 GCA_913057785.1 uncultured Lewinella sp.
TAAGGTTTGGACTGATGGCCCCTGCTACCTCAATTTTTCTGAAGTCATACCCTCCATTTAGGTCCTTGGCATCACATTTATACAAGCCCAAGCGCGTAGCCAACCAAATATTACCTGCCTTATCTTCGATAATTTCGTTGACTGGAAGTGCACCATTGGCAGGGATATCGATAGGTTGGATATAATTGGAATCTGTGGGTTCGGCATCTGGTAAGATCACATTGAGGCCATCCAAAGTACCGATCCAGATACGGCCTTGACGATCGGTATACAGGCTTATAATTTGGTCATTGGAAAGTGTATTAGTCCGTTGAGGGTCGCGTTGATAAGCTACAAAGGTTTCTGTCTTCGGATCAAACTTGTTCAGACCAGAACCGGTCGTACCGATCCAGATATTTCCCTCCAGGTCTTCATTTACAGCAAAAATGAGATTACTATTGATCGATTGGTCATCATCAGGCAAGGGATTAAACACGCGGAAGTTATATCCATCATATCGGTTTAACCCATCATTGGTACCCACCCAGATAAAGCCCTTACTATCTTGAAAAACACAATTGACTACATTTTCGGATAGCCCATGTTCGGACGTAATATGTTCGAAGCGAATTTGACTTGTCTGCGCCCAGCCTCCCATAGTTAGGAGTATGAGGAGGCACCCACTCATCCAGGTTCGTTGAAGGATTTTCATGAAACTAAGATCGGAATAAATACCTAGAGGAGAACAACAAATGATTTCGATCCTAGAAGAAATGATTCAATGAGAATGCATCTTGTATGAAATACGGGGTAGAGACAAATTGTGAAATACCTATTTGTGATGGCTTTTCATCTATTTGTTTTGTACGGGTCTACCAAGCTTTTTCTAACTTGCCCAGCGAAACGAAACCTACTTAAACACTATTTTTTATGCTGTATAAAGGCCAACTTCTAAGTGCCTGTGCTCTACTATTGAGCCTGCTTGCTAATGGGCAATCTCCAAGACCATCAAGGGCATCCACCGAATCCTTCAATTACATCTTTATTCTTACCGACGATCAATCCTATGGCTCCATGGGGTGCACGGGTAATGAGCTGGTACAAACGCCTCATCTCGATCAACTAGCTGCTGATGGTACCCTATTCACGAATGCTCATATCACCAGTGCCATCTGCACCCCAAGTCGGGCTTCCATCTTTTTAAGCCAATTTGAGCGTAAGCATGGTGTCAATTTCAATTCAGGCACCAGTATGGCGACAGAGGCATGGGCCCAGTCTTACCCTGTACAGATGCGCAAGGCCGGCTACTACACGGGTTACATCGGCAAAAATCATACACCAGTAGGAGAAGGGGGGTACGAAAGTGGCCTCATGGAAGAGAGTTTTGATTATTGGTATGCAGGACATGGTCATCTTACCTTCTATCCAAAATCTCGCCACTCCATATTCCAGGACGCCAAGGCAGATACACAGGTGGAAGTGATGCAGGAAGGAATGATCGATTTCTTAGATCCGAACGAAGAGCGGTTACAAGGAGCACTGCATTTTCTAGAAGAAAGGCCAAAGGAGCAAGCCTTTATGCTCTCCCTATGCTTTAACCTACCACATAGTGCTAGCACTGGAACCATGAAGCAACGCCCAAGCGATCCGGAGATCTATCGCACCTTGTATCGTGATCTAGATATCCCCTTACCGGAGCATTATGTAGCCAAGGCGGATATTCAACAACCAAAACTTCCGCCAGAGATTCTACATGCAGCAGATAGGCAGACTGGATATGACTTTGTAGATGAGCCCTCGAGCTTAAAAGAACGATATATTAGGCAACTTCAGGCCATGACGGGGATCGATCGACTGGTAGGAGAACTGCGAAGTCGACTGAAGAAGTTGGGTTTAGATCAAAAGACGGTTATCGTTTTCACCTCGGACCATGGGCTATTTATGGGACAATTTGGCGTGGGAGGAAAGGCTCTATGCTATGAGCAGGTTACGCACGTTCCCATGATCATTTATCATCCCCAACTTTCCGCGCAAGAACGGCCGTCCAAAAGCAATGCACTGGTTCAGACCATTGATGTTGCTCCTACCCTATTATCCCTGGCAGGTATCGCTATCCCAAGCGCTATGCAAGGTAAAGACCTCAGTGGCATCCTCAAGGGTGAGGAAAAGGCCGTTCGAGAATTTCTTTTTACTGAAAATTTATGGTCTACGAAATTCGGTAATCCTCGCTGTGAGAGTATACAGGATCTTGAATGGAAATACATCCGCTACTACAAAAATGAGAACCCATCAGCCTTGAACATCATTCAAGCTGCCAAGGAGCTGAAGCTGCCGCTCAACAAGCTGTTGTACCAAGTAAATGATCAGGATATCGCGCTCTATCGATCCTTCGTAGAAGCGCCGTTCCGAGGAGAAAAAGCGGTGTATGAAGAGCTTTTTAACTTAAAACAAGACCCCAAAGAAACGACCAATTTGATCCAAAACGCACCGCCTAAAGTCCTAAAGACCATGCGTGAGGCCATTGATCAAGCCTTGACTTCAGCAAGAGGGACCGAAGCACCGAAAGTTCTTCGCTACACCCAAGAAAGCAAATTGGAAGCTCAACTGAAAGCCAAAAAATAATGAAAATGCACCTCCGCAACTCCTGTATGCTGGCCCTGCTCTTGGCACTACTCCTTCCCAAAGCATCCCATGGGCAGCAGCAATCCCCAAATGTATTAGTCATATACACCGACGATCACCGCTATTCTGGTATCCAGGCGCTGGCACAACAGGCTGTCCACACCCCGAATTTGGATGCCCTAGCAGCTGAGGGAGTGGTATTTGAAAACGCCTATCTGATGGGCTCCTTTTCCGGCGCCACTTGCATTCCTAGTCGGGCCATGCTCATGACCGGCAGAAATTTGTTTGACCTAGAAAAGCAAGGGCACAAAATTCCGAAGGAACACCTTACCATGGGTGAAGCCTTTCAACAATCGGGCTATACCACTCACATAGTTGGGAAGTGGCATCAGGATAACGCTTCACTGGCCCGTTCCTTCGACTGTGGTTCTACCATCATGGGGAGAGGTGTATATCTGGTAGATCACTTCAGGATGCCACTCTGGGACTGGGATGACAAGGGAGAATTCTCCAAGGATCAAGCCTATCTACTTGAATATCAAAAGGATGGCAAGATGGCTCGCCGGTCTCTCCAAAAGCATGATGCTCATGGCCCGATTGGCACAGAAGAGAATGGACCACACACTTCAGAAATATTTGCCACCGAAGCCAGCAAGTTCATTGCGCAGCATGATACCACATCGCCCTTCTTTATGTACCTCGCTTTCCATGCTCCACATGATCCTCGCCAGGCCCCTCAAGCCTTCAAGGAACTATACGCTCCTGCTAGTATCGAGCTTCCCCCCTCCTACTTGGCTCAACATCCCTTTGACAATGGACACATGGTGTTAAGAGATGAGGCATTGGCTCCCTGGCCTCGTACAAAGGCCATTGCTCAACGAGAATTGGCCGATTATTATGCCATAATTAGCCACTTAGATGCGCAAATCGGGAAAGTCATAGAAAGCTTGAAAACAAGTGGGCAATACGACAATACCCTAATCGTCTTTGCGGGAGATAGCGGACTGGCAGTTGGGAATCATGGGTTATTGGGTAAACAGAACCTTTACGATGAAGATGGGATACACGTCCCTTTGATTTTAGCAGGCGGGGTGATCCAGAAGCGCGGAGTGCGCGTGGAAGGTTCCTGCTACATACACGATATCTTCCCCACAATCGCGGAATTGGTCAGGATTCCAATTCCAAGCTCCGTCCGTGGAATTAGCCTCCTACCCCTGCTAGAAGGCAGAGTCGATGCCATAAGGCCCTTCACCTATCACGCTTACCGACAACATCAAAGAGCATACAGAAAGGGACATCTCAAATTGATTGAGTACGTCCGAGCTAGCGATTACAACAAGCGCAGCGGGGAATTTGTAGCAGGGTCTAGAGTAACGCAACTCTTCAATATCCAGGAGGATCCCTGGGAAACCACGGACCTGTCCTTCCAACCCGCATACAAGGACCAAGTAAGGGTGCTGCGCAAAGAGATGCGACAGCTTGCTCAAGCACTAGGAGACAACAAAGAGAATACGGGGGAGCGCTTTGACTTTTGGGACTTCTTTGAATAATGGAATCCCTCTGATTAAACCCCTACCAAACTTCTGGCCTTCTGAATAGTAGATGTAATTCGTTCAAAGAGGTCTTGCGGTAAGGTTCCAGCCTTCCAGTCAGCAACTGTAGATTCAATCTGCTGCAAGGTTCGAGCTCCCATCACCACTCTATCCGCTTCCTTGATCGAAAACAGGTAACGCTGCGCTAAGCTAGGCAAGCTCAGTCCCTCTTCATCAGCAATGGCTTTAACCGCTTTAGCAGCAGCTTGATCCGCTTCGCTAATCCACTGATCAGGCTGCTGGGTGCTATAGATAGGGAATCGATTTCCCAGGAGGGAGAAATGCAAAGCTGAAGCAGCATAGTAAGCAATCGACTCCTGCTGAAAATGTGGTATATGTTCGTCCAAAGCGGTTAGATTGCAGGCATCCAAGTGCAAAAAGCCAGAAACAACATCAAAATTTTCTTTAACGATATACGGCATGAATTCCGGGGTGGGGTTCCCCCCTACTCCGAGTCGATCTGTCAAGCCCTCGGCACGAAACGCCTTAAGGGTATCCAGAATCTCCTCTATTTGATCCAGTGGTACCAATTGAGGTTCATGCAGAAACAAGAGATCGACTTTACTGACGCCCAAAGTTTCCAAACTATCATAAAAAATTCGTCTCATCCCTTCCGGGGAATAGTCTGTGATCGTGGTATGGGGATCTTCCGCTCGGAGCCTCCCCACTTTTGTACTGATGAAAGGCGTTGGTCCATTCCATTCCTTTAGGGCCAAACCGGTGTACAATTGAGCATTGGCATAAGATGGTGCCGTATCAAGAACCAAAATGCCTTGCTCAAAAGCAAAGAGCAAGGCATCTATAGAATCGCGTTTAACTACCTCTCCCCATACCCCGCCAAGGCCTGAGGTTCCGTATACAAGGCGACCTCCACCCTGAAAGGCGGCTGAGTTATGGTAGTCATCTAGAAATGTCGGTTTGTGCATTATCCACTCGGTTTACATCCTTCGTTTTAGTTACAACATATTAATCGAGCAGATTCTGCGTGGCATCCTTCGCTTCATCACCAAAATCCACCTCGAATACGAAGGCATGGTCTCCAGGTTTTTCATTTGGAAGTTTGACTTGTAAGCCTTCCTTGGTATGCTCCCATTCCAACTTCCCATCGTGCCCCAGTAGTTTTACTCCCTGAATACTCCATTGACAGTTGGTACTTTGCTGGGCCAACTCCGTAATCTGTACTTCACCACTACTTGGCCAATCCATAGCAATGGCGTAGAGCTTTTCATCATTAGTTGTGAAACGGAAATCTTGAGCTGTAAGGTCCTTATTTTTTCCTTCCGTATGATGACCAACCGCCACCGCCGTAGGCCCTTCTCCGAAAACGCGCCAAGGTCGAGAACCAAAAACAGCCCTGCCATTAATGGCCAACCATTTTCCAATTTCTAAGAGCACAGCTTGTTGATCTTCCGGAATAGTGCCATCAGCTTTTGGTCCCACGTTCAAGAGCAGACAACCATTCTTACTCACAATATCCACCAAATCATCAATAAGGGTATTGGGTGTTTTAGAAATCCAATTGGTCACATAACCCCAGGAATTAGCCCCAATTGAAGTATCAGTCTGCCAAGTACTCTTCTGAATATCCGACATTTTACCTCTTTCAAGGTCTAGTACATTTGTACCGGGAGGGTAGGATTCGAAGCCACCGAAGTTCTTATTTTGTAAGACAACTTCCTTATTCCATTCCAGGCCCTTGTTGTAATAGTAGGCCGCCAGTTCTGGATGGTTAGGGCGGAAAGCTTCTTTATCCAAATAGAAATCAAACCACAATAAATCCGGCTGATAGTTGTCAATGATATCCTTGGTTCGATTCCACCAGGTTTCTCGCCAGGCCTCCGTCATTTGATCGGTCTTTTCTCTATTCACCCCATAAAGGTCATCATATTGGGGGTCCCAATTATCGAACTCTTTCTTGCGGTTGAAGTAAGCCCAGTTGAAGGCAAGATGGGAGGAAGCCCCCGTTTTTAAGCCCTGCTTGCGAGCTTCAAGGAATAACTCCCCTAAAATATCGCGCTTTGGGCCCATATCGACCGAATTCCAGCGCGTGAAGTTCGACTTATACATCGCAAAAGCATCATGGTGTTCTGCTACCGGGACCACATATTTTGCACCAGATTTCACAAACAGATCTATCCATTCCGCAGCATCGAAATGTTCCCCTTTAAACATGGGAATAAAGTCCTTGTAGCCGAATTCACCTGGATGTCCGTACGTTTTCAAGTGATGCTTGTATATGCCTGAAGGTTCTTCCGACTTTACCTCGAAATTCGCATTCCAAACCTTTTCATCCATATACATTAAGCGCGGATACCACTCAGATCCAAAGGCGGGTACAGCGTAAGGTCCCCAATGAATGAATATGCCGAATTTGGCGTCCTGAAACCACTCGGGTGTCTCGTATCTAGTGAGGGATTCCCAATTGGCTTCATAGGGCTCCATTCCTACTGAAGAAGTAGAGGAAGCAGATTGTTGATTTAGATTTACGCAGGAACTAAGAAGCGACACAAATAATACAAGAATGGCTGACTTAATGGTCCTGATGCTCTGATAAGTAATCATCTTAAGTTGGTTTTTATTACTCCCCAAATATTACTTGATAGAGCGGGCCGGCATGCCATAAAAGGGTTTTATTAGACGACAAATGTCTTTTGCCTGCTACTCTAAAGACCAAAATTGATCTATCCCTGCACGCAGGTGTTCGAATTGTTCATCGGTTTCGTCCAACTCTTTTCTAATTTGCGGTAGCTGCTGCTTCAGGTCAGCAATTATATCTTGGTAGGCAGGATCATCATAGCGATTTACAAGTTCTTTCGGATCTTTCTTCAGGTCATAGAACTCCCAGGCTTTTGGTGTCGGTTCGATCAGGAATGATTCCGGTTTCCACCTCATACTTTGCGTACCATATTGTGTAGTATCATAATGCTCACTGTAGTAGAGTATCAATTTGTAATCGGAAGTGCGAATCCCGAAATGCGCGGGAACATCATGATGCATGAGGTGCATCCAGTACCGATAATAAGTTGCCTCTCTCAAAGGGGTTATGTCTTGCCCTCGCACTAAACCAGCAAAGCTCTTGCCCTGCATGTAATCGGGTGTGGTTCCGCCAGCCAGCTCAATCAATGTAGGTGCAAAGTCCGTATTATTGATTAAAAGGTCGGAACGTCCCTTAGCCTTTAACAGCTTCGGATAGTGCATGATAAAGGGCATTCGCATCGATTCTTCGTACATCCAGCGCTTGTCCATGAGATCGTGTTCGCCCAGCATCATACCTTGGTCAGCTGTATAAACGATGATCGTATTCTCCCAGAGGTCATTTTCTTTTAAGTAGTCAAATAAGCGTTTGAGGTTATCATCGACACCTTTAACGCAGCGTAGATAGCGCTTTAGGTATTCCTGATAAGCCATACTCGTTGCCGAATCTTTTGGCAAATCCTGAAAACCATACTGGGTGGTGTAGGATCGGTAAGTATGTCGATCCGAAACAGAGGTACCGATGCGGTTGCTCAATTCTCCATTGTCCCCCAATAGAGCGGCAGAGCCGAATTCCGGTTGCTCGTACAAGGAACCAGGTTCAGGAATATGTACGTCCTTTAAATAGTCTTCGTAACGAGGAGCATATTCGAAATCATCATGCGGAGCCTTGTAGTGATGCATCAGAAAAAATGGTTTACTAGGGTCTCGCTTAGTTTGCAACCAATCCAGGGTAATGTCCGTGATCACATCGGAGGAATGTCCCTCGTATTTGGTTACATTTACCTCTCGCTTAATCCCACCATGGAAATTAATCTCTCGTTTACTTTCTCCCTCTTCTCGGGTATAGAGAATGGGGTCAAAATACTTACCCTGCACGGGCAATACGTTGTAATAATCAAAGGCTTCAGGGGCTTCCTTCAGGTGCCATTTACCAATAACTGCGGTCTGATATCCTAACTGTTTTAGCTCCTTTGGCAAGTATTGTTTATCCGCCTTCAAACTGCCATCTAAATCCAGTACTCCATTGGTTTGGCTGTATTGTCCCGTGATGATATTCGCTCGGCTAGGTGTACAAATTGAATTGGTACAAAAGACATTGGTAAACAACATCCCACCTGCAGCCAACTCGTCCAACACCGGTGTAGGATTCACTGCTGCCAAGCGCTGACCATAGGCTCCCAAGGCATTATAGGCATGGTCGTCCGTCATAATGAATATGATATTCGGGGCTGGAGCATTGCTGTCATTGCCTTCAGCACAGGCATTGCATAACAAAATCGCAAGGAGGGAAAAACAGAAGGCACGGAGGAAGGTAGTCGATCGCATAAGGATTGATTGTGGTTTTGGTGATTAAAGGTGCAGGATTGGAGCTATGCCCAACAACACATATGACCCTAATCCTAGAAGATATGTTTTTCTAGGCCAGTAATAGACGAGTTTTCTAGCGCAAATTAGCAGCAGACTCCTAGACAACCTCATAGACAATAAGCTCGAAACTCATCCATATATACTTGGACCAAAGAGGCTCCTAGCTCAAGTGAAATATTTTTTCCATTTCCAACCACTTCACCCCTTCCGGTGCCCAAGGTAGCGCTTGTTGAAACCCCCACATCAATTGTTCCCATTCTTCTACCTTCGGATTGTTGGCATCCATTTCAGCCTTGCGCACTGGGTCGAAGGAATCATCCACCTCCATGATCATGAACATGCGATTTCCCGTTAGGTAAATCTGCATATCCAGGATACCCGCCTCTTTGATACTCTGCGTAATCTCTGGCCAGGCGTTCCCCGGCGCATGGTACTGTTTATATTGTTCGATCAAAGCGGGATCATCTTTCAGGTCGCAGGCTAAGCAAAAACGTTTTGATTTCATCTTATTCAAATACTGGTAATTGACACTTATTGTGAAGCCTAATTACCGCATTTAGCTTCATATTTTATACTGTTTCTTTGAAAAAGACCATACGTAGTATCACAGAAATCATTTGTTGCCTCTAAAAATTCTGAAGCATGATAGATTTGTTTCTAACAAAGACTAAATATTTCCCTAGACTATTCCTGAGCAATTGGGAATACGAGCAAAGGAAACCAACTGAGCACAATATCAAGCCGAAAATTTTTAAAAATGATTCTGTAACTAGAAGTGACGAAATTTTTTGTGCCGAGTGGTGCTACTCGTCTATGTGGCGCCACTCCATATCTTTTCCAACTTCTACCCAACTCTTGTAAGAAAGAACCTAATTACTAAACATGTCTTTTACTTCATGCGGCGGCTTCTGATCTGCCAACGCTCTAACCCAACCTATGATTTATAATGCGCTAATGAAGTGCTGTCTTAATCAGCATTGAGCTGTCTGATCCGGACAGTGGACTCGAAGTAGCATGAAAAAAGAACATCAATTCCTTTTCCTTTGTATGAAAAATATAGCCATCTGTACAGGAGTATATTTATCCCTTGCGCTCCTCTTTGGAGCTAGCCAAACGCTTAAAGCTCAAACCACTAAGGTGGAAATCCAACCTAATGTAAAACGGAGCATCGGAGGGGTTTCGCAATTGGATCGAGGGAAATACTTCAACGTGCATAGTCGCGGTCAAGATGCGGAGCATCAAGCTTTTTACCAAGAATACAATGTGACCCGCTCCGGGAGAGGATTTTGGACGGCTCTCGCCGTGGCCAAACAGCAAACTGGCGAGGTTGGAGCCTACCCTAGCCATGCTAATAGCTCCCCAGATACTAGCGTAAGGCCCGTAACGGAATTTGTGGCGACTGATCACCCTCGGAATGTGTATAAGGAAGGGCTAGATATTGATGCTGCAGCGGATTGGGTAGTGGCTTACTATAGAGATGAGGTCAATGCCGATGGCCGGCCCGCGTTCTACGAACCGATGAATGAGCCCTTTGTTCATGCCCGCGATTTCTACGACGAACCCGATTGGACGCCTAGTGCTGAAGAAAGGGTAAGAGGTGAGATGGCGGAATTGTTTTCTGTGATTGGCGCAAAAATCCACGCTGCCCCGGAACTAGCTAAGATGAAGGTAATTGGATACTCTTCAGCTTATCCGCAATTGGAAAGACAGGACTTCTCTCACTGGACAAGCAACCAAAAAATGTTCATGGATGTAGCAGGTGACAATATGGATGGCTTCGCTACACACCTTTATGATGGCATTAATGTCGTAGGAGCAGATACGCGACGATCAGGCAGTAACTCAGAAGCGATCTTAGATCTGATTGAGACCTACAGCTATGTCAAGTGGGACTCCATCAAGCCCCATGCCGTTACAGAGTATGGAGGTATTGAAAAAGGCTATCCGGAGGGGTATAGTGATGTACAGAGCATCCAAAGTATTCGTTCCATTAATCACCTCCTCTTCAACTTGCTCGAAAGGCAGGATAAAATGCTAATTTCCATCCCTTTCATTACGGGAAAAGCGACTTGGCATATCAATGCCGGCAATAACTATCAGCCCTATGGTGCGGTCTTGTGGATTCCAGAGAACATTGGGGTGCCACTGGATCAAATTAGCGGCTGGGAGTATACAACTCGGATAAACTTCTTTAAACTCTGGCAAGAAGTGAAGGGAGACCGGGTGATGATTCAGTCGGACAATCCAGATGTTCAAACCCAAGCTTTCTTAGATGGCCAAACACTTTACGTCGCCTTGAATAACCTAGACGAAAATGAACAGGTAGTGGAGCTGAAATTCTTCGGGAATATACCTGACCTTGACCAGGTAGATATTCGGTCTTTAAAAATCTTCAAGTTTGATGACCCCATCTATGAGCAACAGACCTCACAGACCTATCCAAGTCGAATGACCTTGGTACCTGGTGAAACCGTAGTACTCGCCTACAGCTTTGCGAATCCCATCACCTTTGACAATACGTTAGAATCCACTAAATACTACAGCAAAAAACACCTGGAACCGATCTTAGCAAATAGAGAAATGGACTTTCAGTTTGATCAAGTTGCTTCCGGAGAAGGTCTAGCAAAACTGCGAATGGGTATCGGCCGAAAGCACAATCGGTCCAAAGCCCCAGAAATTCGCGTGAATGGCCAATTGATAGCTACGCCCACGAATTGGGCGGGCTATGATCAAGCCGATCGAGATGATTTCTTCGGTATGATCGAAATTCCGGTTCCTGCCGAGTTATTACAGGCTAGTAATACGGTAAGCATGAAGTTCCCGGACAGCGGTGGGCATATTAGTTCACTAATTTTAGTAGTAGAAAAACTAGAATCGCCCGTCAACTCCAATGAGCCAGCCAGCGTAGAAACCGTGAAGGTGCAAAAGCTTTTCCCCAATCCAGTCGCTGACCGCTTAACCGTAGAGCTTCCCGAGGATATTCAAGAGAAGGTGGAAGTTCAACTATACGACGTGAATGGGAAGCCCGTTCTGACGCAAAGAAAGCGGGTACAGGGCTCCCAATTCAAAATCAATTTACGTAGACTTCCTGTCGGCGTCTACCTGTTGAGAATTACGTCTTCATCAAACCTTTATGTAGGAAAACTGCAAAAGTTGTAGTGTAATAATCGATAAACTTCCTTTTGAGCTGGCAACATCATTTGTTGCCAGCTTTTTTTGTTGGTAGAGCAAAAGGTGAAAGGAATCGGAGATGAACACAGGTACTCAAGAAGAACTAGTCTGATTTCATAAATTATCTCCAAAACTAGCCTCCAAATAGGGTTCAAATGGTGATTTGAACCGCGGAACGTCCCTTACAGCCTTAGATTAGCTGAAAAAACGATCTTATGATAAAGCAAATCACCCTTCTGACATCTGTCTTATTTTTCGCTGTTCAACTGTTCTCTCAATCCAATCAGGATTTCAATCCAGAAACCATCACCAATGTCCTACAGCAATATGTAGGGGATGATACCCCGGGGATGGCTGTGGGCATTGTGAAAGACGGCCAAATTATCTATGAAAACTATTTCGGCTATGCGAACCTCGAGCATAAAATTAAATTCAATGAAAGTACTCGCTCCAACATTGCTTCAACGGCCAAGCAGTTCACCGCTTTGATGATTTTACAATTATCAAAAGAAGGAAAACTTAACCTGGAAGATGACATCAGAAAATATCTGCCTTCTTTGTACCCCAAGGTGAAAGAGGAAATAAAAATTAGACATCTCATCAATCACACCAGTGGAATTAGGGACTATCTCTTCATCATGGAAATAATGAACAAGGCCACTTGGAGACAAGTTGGGATAGGCAACAACGACGTCATTGAGTTATTAGAAAAACAAGAAGAACTTACCAATACCCCTGGATCGGAATATTTGTACAGCAACTCAGGCTATATCATTCTGGCCAAAATCATTGAAGAGATAGCTGGAACAAGATTCAATGACTACTCAGAGCAATTCTTTCAGGAGCTAGGCATGAAGGAGACCTCATTTGTCAGACGCTATATGGGCGTAATTCCCAATCGAGCTGATTCTTACTCGGATTGGGGTGGCGGGCTCTGGCTATCCACTCCTGCGGTGACTAAGGTTAATGGCGACGGCTTCCTATTCACCACACTCAAAGATCAATTGATCTATGAACAAGCCATTCAGAATGCCAAGCAAAACAATAATGTTCTTCTAATGGAAAGTCAGCAACCCATTCCTAATAGCGAATACAAAGACTATGGTTTTGGGGTAGAACTAGATGGTCGCTTGGGCCGAGTAGCACAATACCATTCGGGTTCTACCTTTGGATATAACTCCCACACCACTCGCTTCCCCGAAGAAAATCTATCTGTTTTTGTGATGAGCAACAATGGTAGTATTTGGAGTGGGAATGTTGCTGATAAAATTTCGTCCCTACTACTTCCTAAACTCGAAAAGCAAACCACATACAATAGCCTGCTCGATAAAAGTACAACGGAAGGAGAACAAGTCCAGAAGATAGGACAATACCTGTCCCCCGAAGGATTTCTGATTCGTGTTGAAGAGGAGGGAGGAAAGCTAATTTGGAGAGAGGCCAATAATTCTCCTTATCAGATCATCCAGGAGAACGATAACAGGTTCTATGCTGACTTTAACCGTCGTATCAAAATTAGATTTTTCGAAGACAAAGTCGTTGAGTTTTATCCCTTAGAAAAGACGATTACCTACAAAAGACATGAGTTCGTACCCGCAACATTGGCAGATATAGAAGGCTTTGTGGGGAAGTATCATAGCCTTGAGCTAGATATGAGTTTTGAAATCACAATGACGGCAGAAAATCAGTTGAAGGCCTTATTTTCCAATCGGGATCGTGAACTAGATGTGGAAGTCTTGAACCGGAATGAATTACTAGCGGATAATTTTATCATGAAGGTTGAAAGAGATCAATTCGACAGAGCTACAGATATCCTGGTAACCCTGACCTTCAGAGCCAAAAACAACAGATTCAAAAAAGAAACCCATCTACACTTTCAACCGAAGATTGAGACGGAGAACGGCTCGATTCAAGTGACCACCATTGGCTCAAGAAGTGGTGATAATTCAGACATACTGCTAACGAAGAATTATCCAAATGGAAACGAGATTTGGTCCAAACAGTTTGGCGGAGGTAGCTATGATAAAGCCAGTTCGATCTTGGCAACAAATGATGGCTATCTCATTATTGGATCAACAAGTTCCTACGGGAATGGAAATTACGATATGTTTGTCATTAAGACTGATAAAGCGGGAAAGAAACAATGGCAAAACACCTATGGCGATTTTTACAATGAATATGGCTATACAGCCGAGGAAACGGAAGGTGGTTTCTTGATAAAAGGGACCAAACAATACTGTACTTCCAATACAGATGTCTTCAACAGAGAATGTACCACAAATGTGTGGATTGTGTCGATCGATAAAGACGGAAAAGAAATAGGGAACAAACTATTGGAGAAGATTTAGGATTTCTCCTATTCATTGGCGTTCTAAAAGGATCAGTCCGATAAGCGGAATTGAGGCAATAGCGGTTGGAATCTAAGTCCAACCGCTATTTGCTTTTTTAAAGTATATTAATCATCGAAAAGCAGTACTATGCTGTACGGAGCTGCTTGTATACTTTACCATAATACCCTTATCCTTTGATAAAATATTTCCGGCGAACACGCTATAGTTCACTGTCTAGTAGAAAGACTGGAAAGTATCTGAAATATGCTATTGGTGAAATCATTTTGGTAGTGATTGGGATACTGCTTGCGCTCCAGATCAATAATTGGAATGAACATAGAAAAGAGCAAAAGGAGCTGAAAAGCATCTACCAAGAAATAGTCTTTGACCTAGATAGTGATATCCAGGAATTAACAACCATCTTGGAAGGATTTCAAAAGACCAGACCTGTTTTTGATAAGGTGTTCTCAGACGCACGCACGGTGGAATTACTCGATAATGGCTTGTCCAGAATTATCGCAGGAAATCCTGCAACAGGTTTGAATACATCGGGCATTGAAAGACTTAAAAACATTTCATCAAAGGATACTTTATCTATGAAAATTATTGATACCTATAATGAAATGGAAAATATTTACATCTTGCCCGTGGAGAAGAGACTGCATAAAATTGGCACCGATCTGTCCACCGTTTTTAGAGACAATTACGATTGGTACCCTGAATGGATGAGTAAAAGAATTACGAAGGACAATAGCAGTCCGGAGCTACAAAACTACTTCGTAAATGATCGGGAATATAGGCATTATGTAATTGAATACGGATATCAAGTGTACACCAACTATCTTCCTCGAGTGGAGTACTATATTTCGGAATTAAGAGTGCTTCGGTCAGAAATAAAAAACAAAATCGGAAAATCGTAGTCGCTACCCTTAGTGGGCCTGCCCCCTAGACCAGATGTAGTCGACCATGAAAGTAGTAGACTAGTCTCATACCACTACTTCGAATTACCATACACTAGTATTGAGTGCAAATCCTATTGGGTCAAAGTTGATCAATTTTTATATCTTTATTCCCGCGAAACCAACTACCAAAAGATATATCCTCTTTGAGGAAAAGAATCAATTTCGAGATATGTGAAAAAAGCCGCTTCATTTATTGAAGTGGCTTTTCTTTATGGCTCTCCATCCACAATTCCTCCAAAATTTGACTCGATGCTACTTAAATTGGGATCAACCGTACTATCACTATTTCTATTTCTAAGTCTGTCCTACGGTCAAAAGATGAATCCTCCTTCGGATATCAAACAGGCAGACTTTAAACTAGGGAAAGTGCTCTCTTTCCAATCATCGATTCTACAAGAAGAGCGTCACCTGAATGTATACCTGCCCGCCGGATACGAGGCCAATGATACGCTTACCTATCCAGTAGTTTATCTGTTAGACGGATCGGCTGATGAGGATTTCATCCATATTGTTGGTTTACTACAATTCGCTAACTTCCCCTGGGTGGAATTGTTTCCGCCTTCCATCGTGGTTGGCATAGCCAATGTGGATCGGAAGCGCGATTTCACCTATCCAACCAACAATGCCAAGGATAAAGAGGACTTCCCTACGACTGGAGGTTCCGCCGCATTTATCCAATGCCTGAAGGAGGAAATCCAGGTCCTCATTGATCAGACCTATAGAACCAATAGCAAGCGGACTTTAATTGGCCAATCTTTGGGTGGTCTCTTAGCGACGGAAATCCTATTCAAAGCGCCTGAGCTATTTACACACTATATGATTATAAGTCCCAGTCTCTGGTGGGATGATCAGTCTCTATTATCGTACGCGCCCAAATTTCTTTCTCCAGCATATGAGCAACAGACTCATGTTTTTGTTGCTGTCGGCAAAGAGGGCGAAATCATGGAAAGTACGGCCAAGGCCTTAGCCAATAAGCTACAGTCGGCTGAGCATAAGGCGATCCAAAGCTGGTTTCACTATATGGGCGATCAGGGCCATGCTAATATTCTTCATTTAGCCATTTACAAGGCGATGGAATTAATGAAATCAACTTATTAAGGCCATTGCCCCATTAATGAATTAGAACATAACGACATACCCAACTTTATGCAAAGATTTACCAATCAGGTGGCCATCGTGACCGGTGCGGCAAGAGGCATCGGGAAGGCCATTTCCCTCAGACTAGGACAGGAAGGGGCCAAAGTTTTTCTCTTGGATTTACTGGAAACACAACTCCAGGAAACCGTGGAAGAATTTTCTCAGGAAGGCCTAGCTACTGTGGCAATTCCGGTAGACATTAGCCAAGAAGATCAAGTCAAAACAGCCATCCAACGTGTGGAGGGAACTGCTGGCCGTATTGACATCTTGATCAATAGTGCCGGAATCATAGGACATACGAATACCAAGATTGTGGATTATGATTTAGCCACTTTCGAGCAAGTCCACCGCGTCAATCTCACCGGGGCATTCCTCCTGACTAAGTATACCCTGCCAAGTATGCTGAGCCAACGGTATGGACGCATCCTCCATATTGCTTCTATCGGTGGGAAGGAAGGAAACCCAGGAATGATCGGCTATGCTGCCAGCAAATCTGGGCTCATGGGCTTGGTAAAAGGAGTGGGGAAAGAGTATGCGGATCAAGGCATTACGGTTAACGGCTTGGCACCCGCAGTGATCGCCACACCGATGAACGAGGACACGGCTCCCGAGACCTTGGCCTACATGGTCAGTAAGATCCCCATGGGGCGCCTGGGTACCGTAGAAGAAGTCGCCTCGATTGCCTGCTGGATCGTATCCAAAGAGGCGAGCTTCAACACCGGTTTTGTTTTTGATCTATCGGGAGGAAGGGCTACCTTCTAACCGTCAGGAAGACCTTAAATCCTATTTTCTAAGTTGAAATAGGATATCTAGGAGTTCAATATTTGGGGCCTCTGTAATTTCATAGGCTGCCGGAATGCTAGCCGCCAAATCGGATGCACGGAAAGCCTGTAGTGATTCTGCAGAATCCCAAACGTAGATACCTCCGTACTGGCCTGGTTCTCCCATTCTGACATAATACTTCTGTAGCAGTCCAGGAATAGCCTTAAACTGAGATTCTCGCTCTTTGGCTCGGCTTAATATTTCATCCTCAGGCAAATTACTTTTCAGTCTAATTATTTGCAAAATCATGCTACCTAATTTTAGTGTGAATTAGGTCCTAAGGAGAGGAATTGTAAGATGGCAAAAATCTGTCTTACCACCTAATTTGCTTTTACCGATTGATTGTCGCTTTTCATCTAATCCTCAGTCGTCCAAGCAATTGACCTAGGCAAGCCCCTTTTGTTTTTCCTTTGGTTTCCGTTTCAAAAATGGGAACATCATAGGTGTTTTCTTCATATAAGCATGGTATTTAGCACCAAAATCTGCTCGGAGATCTTTCTCTTCCAACCATGCCCCAATAAAAAAGTAGGCAGTCAAGAAGATGGCAAACACCAGATGCGTCGCAGACATCACAGGAGTAAACCACAAGCCCATTATCCCACCTAAATAAAGTGGATGGCGCACATATTTGTAGAAGGAGACCACTTTAAACTCGAGTGGCACGTAAGGTTTGTTGCGCAATTCCAAATACGTTTGGCGAAGGCCAAATAAGTCAAAGTGATTGATCAAGAAAGTGCTCACAAATAGAATGATCCAGCCGGTGAAGAATAGAATATACATAGTATAATATAGGCCCGTCCCCGCTGAAAAGGCCCAAATATTTCCTCCCATTGGCTCCCAATACCAAACCAGTAGAAACAAAAAGAAACCCGCTTGTAATATATAGGTACTTCTTTCTATCGGTCTAGGTAAGAAGCGCGTAATCCAATCCTTAAAGGTTTTTCGTGCCATCACACTATGCGGTACAGCAAATAAGAGCACAAGGCCCACATTCTTTGCCAATGCCAATGGGAAAGTTACTTCAGGGCTTCTGTCAATCGAAATTTCTGGGATTAGTTGGCTCAAGGATAAGATCCAAAACACCAATGAGGCGAACCCAATAAGGTAAGCAACAATGGAATAAATAAACATGCTGATCGTCTTCATAATGGCTTTTTTTAGCAGTCAGAAAATCTTGATTGAGTGAGTAAAACAAGACGTAATCAGCCTCATAAACTAGTGATGCATCACTGTTTATCAACCAATTAAAATCCATACTTATCTTACTGCGAATTGCATACCGACAAATGTATGGGAAGTGACTAGCTGAAGGATAGGACAAAAAGTCCGATAAATCGACTAAAAGGTTTTCTCGTAATTATTTAGCGGGATTCACGGCCTTTTGGCGGTATTGTAAGGGAGTTATGCCATGCTTTTGCTTAAAAACCCGGATGAAATGCGAAGGATCTTCAAAGCCACTTTCAAAGGAGACTTGATTGATTGGTAAGTCCGTGGTGCGCAGGCGGTGGAGCGCTAGGTCAAGTTTGCGCTGCTTGAGCCAGGCTGCAGGGGTGGTTTGGTAATGGGCCTTGAAGGTTTTCTTGAACTTGGACAAACTCATATGGCAAAGCTGAGCATAATCCTCCACTTTCAAGTTATAGCCAAAATTCTCTTCCATAACGCGACTCATCTGATATTCTTGACTTTGGCAAAGTGACAGAAAATAGTCTTTTAGGTCTTGATGCTGTTCCTTGGTACAAAGGCTCAATAGTAGTTCCTCGAATTTCAGCTTGAGTAGTTGTTCGTTGGGCTTCTCCTCCAAAGCAAGATAAGAAATGACGGAGCTGCAATAGCTATTCAGCAGCTGATCAGGTGCGACACGTAAGACTGCATCCTGAGCAGAGAGATCTCCTGAAGCATCCTCTAATAGGCTTGAATTCTTCTGTAGAAAGGCCTTGATGAAGTCATCGGGAATGAAGAAGAAAATGGCACAAAATTCGTCATCAAAAAACTGATGGGTCAGGTTAGCCCCTTTTTTGATGAAAAGGATTTCGCCTTCATCCACTATATAATCGTGGTAGATGCTCCTCCACATCTTCTTGCCAGATAACACAAAGGCCAGGTAGTTGCTATCCGACCATAGCCCGAATTTCGTTTCCTCTTGCATACAAGTGTATTCCACAAATAGCAACTCATTCACCTCCAGTTTTCGGAAGTTTCCATCTTCTTTCAGGTATGAATATAGATTTACCATGCGCCTTAGATCATCTAGGGCTGTAAATTAGTCAAATTCGTTAAAAAGGACCGCCCAGGAAAAGATTATTGCTTGTGCCTCACTTTCACCTTTTGGCTATCGGAAAACGGAATCGTGAGTTTCCAGCTACCTCTACCCTCTAATTCAACCTTAAGTTTGATGCTATTTTTAGTTTGGGAAATAATCTTAGAACGTAGTTCGGGCGCCTCCTCTTCCGAAGGAATTAGAAGCCAGACAAAGCAATCGCTGCCATCAATCATGGTAGAATGAGTAACTGCCTTATTGGGTTCAAATACATTATACTCCTCACTATACCATCCTTGAATTTCCGGTTCTTCTTGCCCTTCTATGACCCCTACAGACCAATCTCCGTGTTCTATCGGAACAAGAGTTAGGTTTCCCTGTGGATTTTTCGTTGAAACGATTCCGTTTTTATCCACTTCGACCAGACAATCGGGGTGCCAATGCCAAAGCGTCTCTATCCTCCGAGCCGTTTCTGTCTCAATTTTATCCACCACCACCCAAAACTCATCGCGCACGTATAGGAGAGATCGATTGTGTTTAACCCCTGTCAAATCATAAAATTGATCAAACACATTCCAAGCATAGTCAAACCTCGATGTTATACGCCAGTGTTCTTCCCCAAGTGGTTCTTCCACTACTTTCTCATCTGGCCGCTGCCCTTTTCCATCAATCAGAACGGCATTATGTCCCTGCGTGCCTCGAGCATACTTTCTGAACTTCTGAGCCACCTCACCTGTATAGGCAAACCGTCCAGCATCTACCAATAGATCCCTGCCGTAGGCCGAAATGGATAAATGTAACTTATCATTGTGCTGGTGTCCGCTCCCCCATGGGCCGACATCAAAAAACGACCAATGCGCATCTTTCTCATAACTACTTCGAGAAATTAACTGCCCTGCCCAAGGATAAAAATAGGAAGGGCCATCCTTCGGTTTAATGCCTCTATCCCCATTGGTTGCAATGTATTCCCATTCCGGTTGGTCATACGTTTCGGCACCTTTCAGGATAAGCGCCACATCACTTCCTCGATCCCCATCATTATTCAATATTCGATTGCCATCCGGGCGCACCACATGTGCGATATAGCTGTACATCTCTAGAATCGTTTTATCAAAAAAATCGGGCAGTTTGTAATTGGCTCGATCACAGATTTCTTTAAAGAGTACGAAGTTTCGCATAGCCACATTGTGGTAATGTGCGGTCAGTTCAGTCTGTACTCCATCCGGGTACACCTGTCCCTTCATACTTTCGCTAATGACATCTGCCGCATAGCTCAGCCACTCATCAGACTTTTTGTATTCCGGAAAGTTAGTAGCAATGGTGGCTAAGGCTGAGATCTCCATCGTCAGCCAGTTATTACTAGCATGAAATTGTCGATTATAATGGGCGTGATCAGGGAGGCTCATCAGCATCAGCAGCTGGGTAGCACGTGAAAAGTATGGGCTATTGATCATTCCATAGAAAAGCTTAGACCAGACCTTGGCGCGTGCTGCTACCTCTAATCCCCTCCAAACAGAAGTCCTACTTTTTACTCCTGGATAGGGCATGCTCTTAATGATAAAATCGCGGAGAAACTCATCAATATAGGCAACATACTTGGGGTTACCTGCTTCAAAGTAGGCGTCAAAAACCTGGCTAACCTGGGTGTGCCGATTCGACAACCACGCCCATTCTCGATCGTTGTTAGGCCCCTTGTAGTACCAATCTCGATGGCCATCTTCCAGCCATGGCACTTCACCACGGACATTCTGGACAATGAACACATTTTTCAAGGTAGTGTCTGCCGCAGTATTGGTGAGTACCTCGACCTCCGGTTGCTTTCTGCGCAGATGTGCTCCAGATTGCCCCTCTCTATAATACTCCAAGAGTAATCTACATGCCTTCACCATATCTTTAGCTTGCACGGCAGCTCGAACCTTTTCTAAACCTTCCCTTTCTAGATCGAATTGATCCAGCATTTGGCTGACTTGCTCGGGGTAGGCCTCATAAACAGCTGCAACCGTCTTAATGGTACGCCAGGATTGAGTGGAGCCAAAGGTGGGACCTAGGAGCAGTAATAGGAGCAATAGCTTTAATTTATGCATTTGAATGTACAATTTGGGCAAGGCCAAAGTCTAGCAAGCAGTGCGTTGACCTTGCTATGGATGTTGGAGGTTGAAAATGGAGCTCAAATCGCTCTATTGCCTCTTGATACTCACTCCTTTGAACATATGTGGGTTGTCGCTAAGTCTCAGTTTCTTTCCACTGGCCGTAGTTACATTCTGTAGGATCACCTCCTTGGTTTTTACATAAGGATATTTCTCTTGGTAAGATTCGTCGATATTCTTGGCGTTGAAGTCTCGGAAAATCGCAGGTCCCTGGTAATCCTGAGGATGGTTCGAGTCATTGATTTGAAGGTTTTCGATCGTGATGCGCTCCGGCATATAGCAGGTATAACCAAAATCATGCTTTCCGGAATAAGATCCACTAATTAGGCTAGCGCTGGTCTCGCGCCCTCCGTGAGGTACAAAGACGCAATTGCGAATGATGAACTCCCCTTGCCAGGTGCTGCCGTAGTCAGAGCGGAGATTAATCAGGCTCCTCCCACGGATAGTGCTATTTTCCACCAAGAAAGTCCCGCTACCGATAGCATTGATCCCCATGTGTCCCAAGGTAGAATTTCGAACGGTAGCATTTGCTACCCCTTTGTGCGCATCAAATCGGGATAAAGTACAATTGTCATACAACAGGTTCTTGCAGTAATTGGATCCTAAAACTCCCCAATAGGTGCGGTCATCGATATCATTGGTCTGCGTACAATTGATAAAGGATACATTCAGTGCACGGTTAACAGAGAGATCATAGGAGCCCATGGATACGGGTTTGCCCGCCCGGCCGATGGTGCGATAGGTTTTATGTCCAGTTAGCAAGGTGTTCTTGACGGTGACATAGGAGCAATCTCGAATACTGAAGAAGCCTCCATAAGGTGCCCCATGCTCTCCTTCGCCGGTGATATGATGCTCCATTCCATCTACCACGACATTGGATCGTCGAATCGCAATGTTACGGCTGTAATAGGTGTATTTGGATTCCGCTTGATTGGCAATGGTAGTAAAGTGTCCGCCCCTAATGTTCAACACTTGATCATCAATCGGTAAAGCCGTGATCTCGGTTATCTGATCAAAGTCCCAGATAATTGGTGCGTTCATATCTACATTCCCAGCTTCATCTACCACAAAAATATCCGTCTGGTCAGATCCGTTGTTTTGATTTAGACCAAAGCGGATATAGTGCTTTACATTGGAATTCGTGACGGTTATTAAGCAAGGGCCTGGCAGGGAAGCTTCAATCTTTTGCTGGTGCCTTTTTAGTGAAGTAATCCCTTCCAGTGTAGAGGCCTCCAAGCTAGAACTCACCATAAAGACGGATACATTGCGATCTTCCACCTCCCGATCATCAATGATGAATTTCGCTTCACCAAAATCTGTATCGGTCTGGATGATGGCGGTACGCGCTTTGCCGCCAATGTAGTAGGTGGCTCCTGGATCGGCCTTGACCTTTAGGCCTTGCTGGTTAGCAAAGGCGTGCGTGGCGGCGATGACAGCCATATCATCGGTTTGCCCGTCTCCTTTGGCGCCCAAGTCGCCGTAGTGGATCACGCCAGCCGCCTTGAATTTGCGGATATCTCTTGGAGAAACATTCAGGGAGACTTCTCCTTTTTCATTGGTTTGGACTTGCGTCTTGGTACTGTTGGTAGTGATTGGTACCTGTTCTTTGACAGTCGAAGTTTGTCCCCAGGAAATAGCCGTACAGGCTACTGCGAGGAACAATAGGAGGTAAAATTTCATTTTTGGTTGGTTTTTCGTATAAAAGTTGGCAAAGCCAATCCCTATCAAGTTCAGAAAAAATCAGTAATGTTCCAATGATTTTACCCTCCTTATCTGAGAAGCTGTTTGAATTTGACAATATGGTTTTGTTATGGCCCTTTTTCCGCCACTTTTTGGCTTTTTCCTGCCT
>CAJXPD010000181.1 GCA_913057785.1 uncultured Lewinella sp.
CCTCCTCTCCATTCACCGTATAGCGACCCTTAAGAGAATATGCGTTTTCAAATTGACTCACATCCACATAGATATAGGAAGCATCTGCTCCACGGCTACTGATTTTCTTGAAGTGCTCGCTCATTTTTTGACCTAGATCTAGAATGTCATCAAAGGCATTTTCATCCTGAAACACGTTGCGGATAAATACAGGTTTAACGCGTGCGACAGGGATCTTCACAGATTCATTGACGATGCCGATATCAAAACTAGAGCCATCATTGGGGAAGGCGAGCATGGGGGTTTGAATACCTCCGATGCCTTTGGCTAGTACGGGTACACGATCCCTGGAGTACTGGAATAGCTGCATGACATCTACATAGCTGTTGTTGCCAGCGGAGACCATCTGCATTCCTTGTAAAAGGCTATAGGTGAGTAATCCTTGACCATATTGACTGGCTTCATAACTGACCTTGTCGGCGGCACTGCCGGATATGACGAACATGCCCGTACGATCTTTCATGCGATCCAGCGCCCGTATCTGACTGGAGTTCAATGCGCGCTTGCTCACCAAACTTTCCACTACCTTGCCCGAATTACAGGCATCGAGCATCATGACCTGCTTCTGGGCGGGAATGGCGGTAAGCCAGGCCGTTAGTTCTGCCGAAGAGATGGCATAGTTATTTCGGATTTCTGGATCACTTAGGTCCTCACTTCCAATATCTTTGGTGAGGTAGTAGAATTGCATTTTCTCTGCTTGTCCGTAGGTGACACCATGACCAGCAAAGTAAACCACCATAACATCATTGGCCTTCGCTTTCCCCGCAAACGCTTCTAAGGCAGCTTTAATGTTGGCCTTGGAGGATATCTTTCCACCAGATGCATTATCGGTGCTTAGTAGTTGGATATCCAGGCGATCATTGAATAGGGCCTTGCCTGATGATTGAAGGGCTTGGAAGATGGCAGCTGCGTCCTTGTCCGCATAAGCCAAATCCAGCTTGCTCCCACTGTAATCGGCTGTTCCTACAATTAGGGCATATAAGGACGGCTTGGCGGTTCTATTGCTTGAGCCATTGGAAGCGGATCCGCTGCCACGGCTTGAACTAAAATTAGGCGTATAAGCCAATTCGGTAGCAGGACTTTTGAGCCATCCTTCTTCGTTAAAGGAACGGAGTATCAATCGATTGTCTTGGCTTGGAAGATAGTACTTAGCGTACTGCTGTAGGTCTATCGTTAGTTCTCTGTTCTTATCGGGATTGATGTTCTCCTGTACTTCCTTGCCGTTGATAAATAGACTGAGCTTGCCAATACCTCCATTTCGAGCCTGTAAGCCAATAGATAATTTATCATTGGCAATGGTGGCACGAATACTGGGATATAGTTTTACGGCAGAATACTTGGAGGGATCCCTTAGTTCTCCTTGTTCTAGGCCTAATATCTTCTCGATTAGTCCGGGCTCGTAATATCGTTCTTTCAGCTGGTCGAGCTCAATCAGTTCCAATTCATAAGCGTAGTGCAGGGATTTCATGGCACCAGGTGAGGCATCAAATAGACCATCAGGAGTCGCAACGACCCAATCTTGTTCTCCATAAGCTATTATTGTAGCGACAGTGGTGGTAGAGTCACTTTTGCGGAATAGTCGGATCGAGACATCGTCTGTACTTTCTATACCCCAAATAGCGCTTTCTTGAAAGGCGGCCGCTGAAGGAGGTCCATTACCGGCTGTAAGTGGCTCGAGTTTTTTACTTTTCAGATCGTAAACCTGCTTGGTATCGTATTGGCCAACTTGATAGAGCTTTTGACCAGCCCGGTAGTAAACGAGTTCCCCACTTAGTTCCGGTAATTGTTGAAAGCGATCTATCTCTTTCCCGGAAGGATCATAAACGACCATTTCGCCAGTTTTGGTAAGGATGCCTAAGCTACCGTCCTCCGCAAATACGGCATTATTTGCCTGATCTGATGGTACACTAGGCTTCCAAAGTACCTTCCGGGTAGCAAAATCTAGGCAGGCGTATTGGGTCATGTCGAAATATACCCTACCTAATGGTCCTGGGAAAACGCTTCCAACATCTCCAAAGATCATGGTCTTGGTTCGAGGATTGAAGACATAATGCCGATAGGTAACTGGGGCAAATAGAGAAAGGTAGTGTATGTCTCCCAACACAGCTGCTTGGTCGGCTAGCATGAACTTAGTTTTCTGCAAATCTTCCAGTCCAAATTCCAGCCCCGCCTGGCCAGTAGTTAGGTCAAAGGTCTGCAGGCGAGAATTGGCATCTCCGACGTCATTGTAGGGGGTCAGCACAAGGGTTTTTGCATTTGGAGAGGCCATTCCCCAACCGTTTGCTGCCTTAAATAACTGGTCATGGATCACCGTACCGGTAGCGCAATTGTATTGACGGATAGATAGACCACTGTTGGTGAAATCGACCAGGGTTAAGATCTTAGTATCTGCAGAAAAGAAAAAACCAGGGTTGTAGCTTTCTTCCTTTAACTCCAGCGGATAGGTAGCTGTTTGCCTTTGCTCCTCAATGCTCCATACCAATAGTTGCTTTTTAGAAATGGCGTATAAAGTTTTACCATCTGTGGATAGTCTGGCTTTATCGATGTTGTCCGCTGCGGTGAAAGTCTGTTGCTGTTTTGTAGCTATATCTACTACATGAATTTCATTCTTTTTCCTAGCAATTAGCTGCTTTGCATCACTAGATAGACTGCCCAGTTCACCCTTCCTTTCTATGATGATTTTACCCGTATTGATATTCCAAACTCGAGTTACTCTATCTTCTTGTGGGTTGTAATCTTGCTCAGTGCCACTGGCAAAGGAAGCAAGGAGGTACTCATCGTTGTTGGAGAACCATAATTCCTCGACACAGGTGGGTGTCTTGAAGGCTTCTATATCTTTGATCTTTTGCCCCGTTTTAGCATTCCACAATTCAATGCTCGTGGCATAAGAAGGCCCATTTTCATAAGTGGCGCCGCAGTGCCTGGCGCTCACAATTCGGGTGCCATCGGAGGAAAGTGCCACTATGGAGAAGCCACCGGCCCAAGTGTTCCGCTTTGCCACTTCCGCCGGATCATCCTGAATGGTTCTGATTAGACTTCCCGTTGCCGTTTCCCAAAGTTTAATAGATTTTTGGCTACTGGAGACAAAATACCGCCCATCCAGGGAGAAGGACATGCTTTCGATTTGAGCGCCATGTATAATGGGCAAAACTAATTCCGCTTTTTGGGTCCAAGCGTGGATGCAACTGAATAGGAATACAGATAGGAGTATTAGGCTACGGTTCATATTATGATGGTTGAATAATTCGACAACTTACAAGTTAGGCATACCTCCAGGGGTATCTAGAGACAATTAAAAAGATCTGTAATAATTAAAATTGATCTAGCTTGAGTGTATTGGGTTGATAAAGAGAGGTATACGCGATGTATCTGTTCGGGAAAAAATGATAGAGAGATCTAAAAACTGAAATACTGATGGATGAGAATCTTACTAGCTAAAATAACACATCCCTACCAAATACCGAGTGATAACCACAAAAAGTGCAGAAAGCAGTGGAATTTTCTCCTCTATTTTCCAGTTCTAATATTTAAAAGACAAATGGACTTTACCCTCAGACCCTGGCAACTCAGCGATCTAAATAAACTCGTAGAATTTGCCGATAATTACGAGATTGCTAAGAACCTCACCAATCATTTTCCTCATCCGTACACACGAGAAAGCGGGGAAGGATTTATAGGAATGGCCTCCAAAAAGGAACCTTACAATATCTTTGCTATAGATGTCAGCGGAGAGGCTGTTGGGGCGATTGGGGTTCATCCGCAGGGAGATATTTTTTGCAAGAATGCGGAAATGGGCTATTGGCTAGCGGAGCCCTTTTGGGGGAAAGGAATTATGACAGCTGCCATTCAGCGCATGTTAACCTACAGTTTTAAGACCTGGGATATTGATCGAGTCTTTGCCAGGCCTTTTGGTTCGAATAAGGGTTCGCAAAGAGTATTGGAGAAAGCTGGGTTTGTGCTGGAGGGGCGATTCGAAAAGACCATTTGGAAAGATGGGCGGTATGAAGATGAGCTAGTGTATGCTTTTCGGAAGTAAGATACAATCAACCCTTTAAGAATGAATAACCGACTGTTTTACCATGAAAAGAACAAACAAAGAAATCTCGCCACAAAAGCAGCCATCTATGAGGTGATGGCCAAATACTACCAAGGGGTGGAGGAGGCCAATCTAAATCTGCTAGCGGAGGTTTTCCACCCCAATTGGGCTATGCGAGATAACGATGTGCCTCAACGAGATCAAATCAATGTAGAAGATAAGCCGACATTTATTCAACGTGTCCGCCTGCATGGCCCTTATCAAGACTATGCAGCTGATCGCTTCATGGCAGACTTGAAATGGTTTGACGAAGGATGGGCTTTTGTTCAAATTACTAAGACAACTAGTGGAAATTCCACCCTCTTTTTTCTGCTTGAGACAGAAAGTGATTGGTTGATATGTGATAAAATCTGGGTGAATACATCTGGAGACCCTAAGCAGGATATGGACACCATTTCTGAATATCAGGTGATTGAGAATCTACTGCATACTTATCAGGAGGCAATTGATAGTTCCCACGATCAATATCTCCAGCAGTTGTTGGATAAGCGGTGGAACGCCAAATACTGGAGGGGAGGGCAAAACTTGTCTGAATCCTCTCGGATTGACTTTTTTGACGCACTATCTGAAACTAGAACAGACCTTTCTGAAATAATCGCCATCCAGCTCTTCCAGTCTAAACTGGCGATTGTGCAAGCTGAAGGCCAAGACCGTAAATTCACTGCCTTTTTCGTACTATTTTATATCGAGGGATCTTGGAAGATAGCTTGTGAGCGCCGGGTGTGCCCTATATAAGATATCTTGATCATTTGCCGTGTCGTGAATATTAAGGGAGTGTTCGTTTCCGAACAATAAATGTTCATACTTGAACGTGTTTTTAATCTTCGTTCTTGCACAATGTGTTGATATTGTTGGTGTTGTCTTCTTGGAATAACTTTTGCTGATTTTGAGGAAGAAATCACCAAAAGAAACCGACATGTGGTACAACTACGTCAAGATCGCGCTCAGAAGTTTAAGGAAATTCAAGGGATATGCTAGTATCAATATATTTGGTCTGGCCATTGGCCTGGCCTGCTGTTTGTTGATTATTCAGTATCTACGGGATGAATGGAAGGTCGATAAGCATCACCATCATGGAGGTGAGATCCATCGCGTAGCAACGGAATTCATTATAGGAAATACCGCTGATCAAACAGCAACCACGCCATCTCCTTTGGCGGAGGCCATACGCGCAGATTTTCCTGAAGTAGTTCAGAGTGCAAGACTTATAAAGGCACCAAGTGTAGATAAGTACTTACTCAAGTATGAGGATCGGGCCTACTTTGAAGAAAAAGGAATCTATGCAGATAGCACCTTGTTTCAAGTACTAACTTTTGATTTCGTCGCTGGGGACCCCGATCATGCCTTGGATCAACCCATGTCCATTGTATTATCTACTTCTATTGCTGAGAAGTTATTTGCGAAGGCAAATCCAATTGGGCAATCCATCAAAGTAGAAAGCCTTTGGGGAGATGAGTTGTTTGAAGTGACGGGAGTATTTGATCCAAGCACTTACTCGTCTCATATTGATGCAGAATTCTTTCTGTCCATGAATAGCGGAGCTTTGGGGCGTCGTTTTTACCGCCTGCAAGAATGGGGCGGCAATAATCTTTTTTACACCTATTTGCAAATGCAACCTGACACTGATATAGCAGCGTTCGAAGCTAAGCTGCCAGTTTGGTTGGAAGGGTATGCTGGAGAGCGCTTACGGCAAATGGGATTTAGCAAGCGGCATTTCCTGGAAGCTGTTGAGGATATCTACTTATACTCTGATGCTGGCATACAAGTGGGACCAACAGGAGATATTGCTTACTTCTACATTCTAGGGTCAATCGCCTTATTTATACTTTTGATTGCCTGTATCAATTTCATGAATCTGGCGACGGCTAAAGCTACTGTGCGTTCTCAGGAGGTAGGCGTCAGGAAGGTAATTGGAGCTTCCCGTTCTTCACTCTTTGGGCAGTTTATGAGTGAAGCTTTCGTCTATACTTCAATGGCAGTTGGGGTTGCCTTTTTAGTTGCTGAAGTGTTGTTGCCTGTCTTCAATAAAATGCTAGGTAAGGCGCTGCATTTGAATATGCTGCAGGATCCGGTAGTATTAATTATTCTAATTGGCTTCGTGCTACTCACCACTTTAGTAGCAGGTAGTTACCCGGCCTTGTACTTATCCTCCTTCCAACCCACTAAGATTTTTAGAAGCAGTATCAATGACCGGTTTTCTGCCCAAAATATTCGCAAAGGACTAGTCGTATTGCAATTCATTATTTCAATCGCGCTTATCCAAGGTGTGATTGTGATCAATGAGCAAATGAACTACGTTCGGAACAAAAACCTTGGATTTAATTCCGAACAGAAACTTCTGGTACCCCTGAATAGCCCAAATTCCTATGACAATTTCTATACCCTAAAGGAAGAAGTTTTGAGGGACAGTCGGGTGATTAGTGCTTCTGGGGTGTCCAGTTATCCCGGTAGTACAAACATGGAAGACATGATCATGTTTGGGGAAGGTAAAACGGCTGATGAAGGGCAACAGGCTTATATGACCTTTATTGAGCCAGACTATTTAGACCTAATGGAGTTTGAGCTGTTGGAGGGACGCTTGTTCAGTTATGATCACTTGTCCGACACCTTGAATTCCATTGTTGTCAACGAAAAACTAGCGAAAAACTTAGGATATACCACTGAGACAGCGGTGGGACGGAAGATGTTTTACGAATGGGGGCCGGAGCGATATGACTTTACGATCGTTGGTGTCGTTAAAGATTTTCATACCAAATCTCTACATACACCCATTGAGGGGCAAAGTTTCTTTTTTAACCCAGGTCGTGCTCACAATTATTTGATTGCCAATGTTGAAAGCAAGGATCTACCGAGTTTGCTTCAATCTATGGAAAATAGCTGGGGAAAAGTCAACTCTGAAGAACCCTTTCAGTATTATTTTTTGGACCAGCAATTACAGCAAAATTATCAGGCTGACCAGCGGCTAGGTAAATTGATCCTTTGGGGTACCTTCTTAGCCATTTTCATCTCTTGCCTGGGACTATTGGGACTTGCTACTTTTGCTGCAGAGCGCCGTTTGAAGGAGATCGGAGTGCGCAAGGTCCTGGGAGCTTCGGTACCGAATATAATAGGCCTATTAAGCAAGGATTTCTTGTATCTGGTTTTGATTGCCTTAATCATAGCCTCTCCCGTCGCGTGGTATGCCATGAATAAGTGGTTTCAAAACTTCCATTACCACGTGGATATGCCAGTCTGGGCCTATGTGATAGGAGGGGTATTAGCTATCATCATAGCCCTGACCACTACCGTTTGGCAGGGACTTCGTGCGGCTAGGGTTAATCCGATCAAGTCGCTTAGAACCGAATAGAATCATCCACATAATATAGCAAAGCTCTTCCTCCCCGGAAGGGCTTTTTTTGTACATTAGTTATTCTATCTTCACCAGATCAACACAATGTAATTATGGTGAAAATCTTGATCGATCGCTACGGCTTGTCTCCGCAGCAGGCTACAGACTTTGATGGTTTGTTCTCGGCCCGGAGCCTGCAAAAGGGGGGAAGATTTCATGAAGCGGGTAAGGTTTGTGATCAGGTGGGATACCTGGAGGAGGGAATTCTTAAGTGTATCTATGTGAGGGGGGAACAGGAAGTAGTGGATGAATTTGTCTTTCCAGGGTCATTGGTTACTTGCTATCATAGTTTCATCACCAATACCCCTTCTCGCAAAGCTATTGTAGCGATCAGTGGTAGCCAATTGCGAATAGCCAAAAAGAAAGATATTGAAACTTTGGCAGCTAAACACAGCTTTGTTGAGCGTCTATCTAGAAGAATTACTGAGGAACATTTCCTGGTAGTCCATGATAAGCTGGAGAGCTTGCGACTGGAAGATGCCACGACTCGCTATCTTAATTTACTACAAAAGGCCCCAGAACGGGTCTTGCTGCTTCCACAATATGAATTGGCTTCCTATCTCAATGTGAACCCAGAAACTTTAAGTAGAATTCGTAAAAAATTAGCTACACAGAATGCATTTTCTTGACCTAGGTCAATTCCCTTTCTCCTAGAAATCCTGCAATTTGAAGGCTTTCAAAATTGCTATAAATGGAAGAACTAAGATATTTGGAAGCTAGCCAAGCAGCCGGAAAAGCATTTTACATGCGTCAGATTCAGGGACCAATCACAATGCTCAATTTATTGCGATATCGAGAAATAGCAGACTATAGCCAACACCAAGATTTGGCTCCATCGGAGCCAGTATCAGGCCAATTAGCCTATCAAGCCTATATGAAGCACACGCTACCCTTTTTAGAGGAAATTGGTAGTGAACTCCTCTTTTTCGGTAGAGGTGGAGCTTGGCTAATTGGCCCTGAATCCGAGCTGTGGGATGCGGTACTATTGGTCAAACATCCCTCCGTAACTGAATTCCTGTCGTTTGCCCAAAACGAGGCTTATTTACAGGGGGTAGGGCATCGCACAGCAGCCCTGCTAGATTCACGCCTTTTACCCATAGAGTTACAATCTTTGTAAGCTGATTTTAAAAATGTAGCAGGGTGCGAGCGTTTTTTGATAAGATAGCATCTAATCGTTAAATGGTCTTCTACATACGGTGCTGCTGGTAAATGCAACATTAAGGGGAGATATCCATTAAACCTATTAACGTGGCACCTGTCCAAGATGAAAATCAAGAATCCTATGCGAACGCTCAATCTGGTATTTTTATACTTACTCTGTGCTCACCTTTATGCACAGGACAAACCCAATGTAATCCTTTTTCTAACAGATGACCAGGGCTGGGGAGGGACCTCCCTGCAAATGCTTCCTGATCGGCTAAACTCTAAGAGTGACTACTACCTGACTCCTCGACTAGAGGCTTTTGCACAAGAGGGGATGACCTTTTCTCAGGCTTATGCACCAGCTGCCAAGTGTTCACCCACTCGTTGTAGCATCCTTACTGGAAAATCTACGGCACGTAGTGGGTTTACCTATACGGATAACAATATTGCTGATGATACTCGCCTCATAGAAGGGACCACTATTCGTGAGGTTCCTGCGGCAGATACCTTATTGTCGGAATGGCTTAAATGGAATGAACCGTCATACTTGACAGCACATTTCGGAAAATGGCATTTGCAAGGCGGAGGGCCAGCCGCTCACGGATTCGATCGTTCGGATGGAGAAACCTCTAATTCACAGGGTGATCAAGGAGGTCTGATTCAAAATGATCCGAAGAAGGCTTTTAGTCTGGTGGACTCTGCCATTGCCGTGATGCAGGACGCAGCCGCAGATAATCGGCCTTTCTATATTCAACTCTCGCACTATGCACCGCATTCCCCCACGGAGACCCGCCAGAGTTCTTTACTAGAATGGGAAAATCAGAGTCTGCATCCCTTAGGACAACGTCATGACGACCCAGAGTTTGGTGCAATGACGAGTGACCTAGATGTAGCTTTCGGACAACTATTGAATGAACTAGAAACTATGGGGCTCCGGGAGAATACCTACGTCATTTATATATCCGATAATGGAGCCCCTGGCAATAACCGTCCGCTCGAAGGGGGCAAGAATTCTTGCTTTGAGGGGGGGATTCGAGTCCCGATGGCGGTCACTGGGCCTAGTGTTCTAAAGAATGTGTACAACAATCAGGTGGTGGTCGGATATGATTTTTATCCCACAATTATTGACTGGATACAGGGCGGCCTCAGCAGTGCTCCTGCGGATTTAGATGGGGTCAGCATTCGGTCAACTTTGGAAGGAGGGAATGCTGTGCCCTTAGCACGAGGAAGTAAGGAAGTCGTATTTCACTCCCCACATTACAATCCAAATAGGAACGTCCCACCCCAATCTGCTTTAGTAGATGGGAAATACAAGTTGCTGGTTGAATATGAAACAGATGGTCTTTCCCTCTTCGATTTGGATAATGACTTGGGGGAATCGAATAACCTTGCAAGCCAAGAGTCAGCTGTATTTATGGATCTATGTATCCGCTTGAGAGATTACCTAAAGGGGGTAAATGCGGTGATGGTCACCTTGAACCCCGATCATCCTAGCGTACCCGGTGATTTACCCGATGGGGATCAGGATGGACTACCCGACGAGTGGGAGTGGAGGGAATTGCTGACGGTTAAGTACGGCCCAGAAGATGATCCAGACGGTGACGGCCGATCAAATCTCATGGAATGGGAGCAGCAAACGGATCCTTATCGCGTAGATCTTACTGCTGCGGAAGACCCCTGGCAAGAGACGCAAGCGATGCTTCGATTGCGCTCCGCTAACCCCGTCGATGAAGCTTTGTTAATTCGTATCCTCCCGGGATTCCAATCCAGTAATCTCCAAATGCGTCTTTACGATAGCGAAGGCAAATTGGTGTTGCGAAAGCAGACGAATGGTAGTAACACCATTCGAATTCAGGCGAACTGGCCAGCTGGCTGGTATAGCCTTGAAGCACTGGATCCGAGTACTAGATCTAGGCAACAGCTGCCGATTCTGAAGCAATAACAAGGTGTCAGGCCAAGTTTTGGCATGACCGTTTGGACCAACTGTTATTGAATGAAATAAACTTTTGCGATTTTGCCATCCTTAATTTTATAGATGGCCGTGGCCTCTAATGGCTTGCCACCAAATCCTGTGACACGCTCCCGATCAATCACCGTGTCCCCTTGAACAATACGATTGACGAGTTCACAATGTAGCTCGGGCGTATTTTTAAACATTTGACTATAGGTAGATCGCATAAAGGCCCGACCTTTTCCCATGAGTTGATCAGGGAATCGATAGAGTTCAACATTATCGCTGTAGGGCTCTAGGAAGGCTTCTATATTCCGTGCGTTGTAGGCATTCAGTTGGCGTTGAGCGAGATCGACTGGACTGTCTGGTAAGATATCTTGGGGATCATAGACCTGACCATTTTTGATCACATATTCAAGATCCTGTATGTGGTCGATGTTTTCAGCAGGGTTGGTGGTCAGGATGAGAAGATCCGCGATTTTCCCTTCTTTGATGCTTCCTACATCTTTTTCCCGCCCTAGCACTTTAGCACCATTGATGGTAGAAGCCTGAAGGATACTGAAATTGTCCATGCCAGCCATTCTCATGTCAAAGAGTTCACGTAGGTAGGAAGAGGCGTGCAAGGTTCCAATGTTTCCAGCATCGGTACCTGTCGCTATGGTGATTCCTGCGGCTGCGACTTGCTTCAAATTGTTCTTTCTCACCCGATCCTGAGCTTTGGTATTCGCCATTCGTTGAGTGGCCCTTTGTTTGTAGGTAGCAATGAATTCCTTTTTGGGTAAATGTTTCAGATCGAAAAGACTTCCTAGGGCCGTCGGATCTGACATGGTGAAATCCTCATAAGAAAGATCATTGTTTTGCCCAAAGACCTCTAGATATTTGCGACTCACCACCAGAGTGGGGATATAAACGGTATTGTTTTGTTGAAGTAGGTTAATAAAGGCTCGATCAATCGGATCATCTACGCTGTGGACTAGAATATCTGCTCCAGCTTTTACGGCTAGCTTAGCCGTATTTAGTTGAGTGGCGTGAACGGCGACCTTGAGCCCATGTTTGTGACTTTCATCGATGGTTGCTTTGACTAGATTGTAGTTGGTGGCAGCGTCTTCGCCTCGTCTGACGATATACCAGATTTTGATTAGATCCGGCTTGTAGGGAAGCTGCTTGCGAACAATAGCTTTTGCTTCTTCGGCATTCTTGACCTTAATGATGGGGGGATCGTCTATTTGAAAAGCAGCGGGTTGATAAGTTGAGACCAGTGGACCAGTTAGCCAAATATTGGGTGTGCTGTCGTCTTCCTTGAATTGATCCCTTAGCTCATAGTTGGCCAATGGCCCGCCTACATCGATGACGGTAGTGATACCAGCACGTAGATAGCGTTTTAGGATTTGCTCCGCATTGTCTCTCACCCATTTTCTTTCCTTTTCATAGGGGTGAAATTCTCTTAGGTCAATAGCGTCAGGTCGGGTGTACAAACCACCAGACTGGAAAAGGTGAATATGGGCATCGACTAAGCCAGGCATAATAAATTGCCCATTTAAGCTAATACGCTTAACATTAGTTGGTGCAGTGATGGCTTGCCTGCTAATCGTGGAAATACGGCCATTTTCAATCAGAATGTTGGTGTTCGGCCGTACGGTCTTACTTTCGACATCAACTAGCGTCCCTCCTTCCAACAACAGATTCCCATCCTGTGCGATTAGGACTACATTCCATAGGCAGAAGCATAGTAAAGTATAAAATCGGTGCATAGCATTGGTTTTGAATAGATGAATGGATGTAAGCTAGGGAAACCTCGTGTTGGAAGTTCGTATCTGTCTTTATTTGTTAATTGTAGGGCGCTGAGTTTAGATTTCAATGTTTTGCCGAAACCTTAGGTTCTCATTCCTGCTGTACCGTCCATCTATTGATAGCGGATCAATCAGCAAGAGGAAGATTGGGTCTGAAAACCTCAGCAGGCAAACACTAATTGTTGAGTGAAGATAAGACTTAGGAGAGTAAGAAGATAATGGCGATGATCAAAATAATGATCACGCTTATCGTGAGATAAAAGTTGTTGTTGTCTCGATATTTATTGAATAGTAATTCGACCAATTCCCGCCAGGTAAATCTTTTGGCAAGGCGCTCAGCTACGTATACATAATATTTGCGACCAAATTTTCTGGGATTGCCATGTTTTGTGAGAATGAAGAACTCCGGATCCATGAATGCCAACTCAAAAACTTCGTCTTCGAAGACGAGTTTATTCCCAAGGTATCTCCATTCCCCGGAACTGAGGTCGCCATCAACCACCCTGATATATTCCCCATCTTCATTGAAGATATGCATCACTACACTGTGAAACTTCTCATCATCCCGCACTTCGATCCAATGCTTACCAATGTAGAAACTGGTCTCCTTAAGATCCTCACTCCAAGGTCTCACCACCTGTAATACTTTATCCAAATACTCGTCCAGCGTTTCTGCTGCCGGCATCTCGGTATTAAAGGACTTCGCAATGGAATCTAGAAACTTATTATCCAATTTTCTGCTGTTTATTCTGTTGACAATATGCAGGATAAAGAATGTTTGGGAAAAATCCAAATTCGTTCGACCTATCCGCAGTTGAACTCCAAATTCATCGATTTGCTAAGCTAGAGGCTGGTAAATCCAAATTCACAACCTATCCTAGTGCTAGGCCAATACATAAATGAAAGCACTGAGGGTACTTTGATCGGATATCATCACTTCGGTCAGCACTCTCAGATAAGCATCGCCCTCAAAGGCATCTAATCTTGTCCAGTGAGGGCCAAGTTCATCCGAACTGAAGACCCAACCTTCCACTGGACTTCCTTCTTTGGATAACTTAATACCAGGGAATCCCATGTCAGCACCCCAACCCTCCTCGTGCAATGTTCCCAGAACGTAGCCTCGCTGCCATTGACCCTTAATCTCGCCTAGAACATGCTCATTCGGTTGGCCTGGTGCTAAGGTGCCGTATACGAAGAGGTGTTGTGTTTTATTCATTCGTTGTAGTAGCTAATCCAAGATTTTAAGCTCCAGTAAAATTATACTTATTTAGACAGAGCTGCAATCTATGGTGATCTACTTAGGTAAAAGCAGCTCGCTGGCGGCAAACGGTAGGGGAATGTAGGCAGACGAGGATGACTCTACATTGCAAAAGAAACGATACACTACACCGGTAAAGTATAGCCATAGAAAAAGGATATATAGAAAAAAGGCAGTTTTGTGCAACCATTGAGCAACTCTTCCGTAACAGTTTGTTGAGTAATGCCAGTAGAAAACTGGTGATTACCAGACCGAAACAAACTCACCCATCGTAGGTACCCCCCCATTACATCTATCTGTAACTGGCTAGAAGTGGTACACTTCTTTTCTTATTCAAACTGAAGTTTCACACACTTAAGGTTCCAACAATAAACGAGTGAAGAACTACTAAACTGTGAAGGGATCATCCTGCTGAGATCAATAGGGTCCCTGTAAAGAAACGTCAGCAGCATACTGTAACCAATGATTGATGTGACAAAAGAAGTAAGATATCGACCCAAGATCATTACTTCTTTTCCACAATAAAGAATCTGTAATTCGAAGTAATCCAGCACTTTAAGTTACTTCTTGTTCTTTCCTGATTGGTCTGAGAAAGAATCAGCTGGTAGCATAGGTGCGCGTTACTTCTTGCTATTGCTTTTTTGGTATCAAGGAATGATTTCTAAAGAGAGATCCAGCCTGATTTAAGTTTTGACATCATATCAGTTTTGGCTTTTGAGTTTAACCCAGCCTTATCGGAAAAGAAGATGGTAGCCTACATCTGGATGCACCGGGTAGTCCATGGCAGACTGCGAATATTTTCTTTACCGGCACAGGTTCACCCTTAGCTATAGCTGCTTTATGCTTAATTATTGAAAATCAGGCGTTCACGGACTCCAAATTCTTTAAATCTCATTCCCGAGAATTCATTTTTTTGATTTATATTTGGCCCTACGGGATTGTATTGCTAGAATTTTAATATGTTCCCGACATTGAGAAATACTACACAGGACCGCAATGACGCTTTTGCCCGGAACCAAGTGAAAAGCGTTTATTGCCGAGAAAACACTTGCTTTCTACACCAGCAACGGAGTATTTCAGTGTCGGTTAGGGCCGGAAACGACGCTAAACCGCAGAAAAATGAAGCACCACACAATTAGGAGCGTTGGCATCTTTTTGGCGTTGCTGGCGTATTGCGCACTGTTCGGTCAACCGGAGGCAAAGCACCCCTCATCCTTCTCTCGCCCATTGTTCAATGTGGCTTATTACAACAATTTACAGTGGAGAAATATTGGACCTTTTCGTGGTGGAAGGGTTAATACGGTTTCAGGTGTACCTGGAGACGAGCAAGTCTATTACATGGGCACGACCGGTGGCGGAATTTGGAAAAGTAAAGATGGAGGCTTGAACTGGCACAATATTTCTGATGGATATTTTGGCACAGGCTCCGTTGGGGCAATAGCTGTCGCTCCTTCTGAATCCAGCGTAATTTACGTGGGGATGGGGGAACATGCCGTGCGCGGCGTGATGAGCTCGCATGGTGATGGCGTTTATAAGTCTTATGATGCCGGAAAGACCTGGAAATACTCTGGTCTACCTGGTGCGCGCCATATTGCAGGAATAGCCATCCACCCAAAGAACCCAGATATAGCATACGTCGCCGTACAAGGGGCCGCCTTTGGTCCCAGTAAAGATCGTGGCGTCTATCGGACGACTGACGGAGGAGGAAGCTGGGAACAAGTTTTATTTGTTAATGAACTGAGTGGTGCTGCTGATAGCAGTATGGACCAAGATAATCCTCGAGTTCTCTATGCTGCTATGTGGGATCACATGCGCAGTCCGTGGAAAATTAGAAGTGGTGGACCTGGTTCCGGAATCTATAAGTCAATGGATGGAGGGAATACTTGGGAGAAACTGCATAATGGCTTGCCTGATGCTATGGGTAAAGTGGCGGTAGAAGTTTCAAAAGTCAATTCAGACTGGGTCTATGCTTGTGTGGAAGCAGAGAATGGGGGCCTATTTAGATCTAAAGATGGCGGCAAGCATTGGGATCATATCAATACAGAAAAAAACATAACGGCAAGGGCCTGGTACTACACGGAAGTAGTTACCGATCCTAAAGATGTCGAAACCATTTACATCTTGAATGCCCCTTTGTTGAAGTCGACCGATGGCGGAAGAACATTTAGTGCTATTCCCAATCCACATTCAGATCAACATGCGCTCTGGATCAATCCAGAGCAGCCACAGAACATGGTCCTAGGAAACGACGGAGGCGCCTGCATCACCTTTAATGGGGGACAAAGTTGGTCCTCTCAATATAATCAACCTACGGGGCAGTTTTATCGGGTGATTGCAGACAATCGATTTCCCTACCGCGTATACGGCGGTCAACAAGACAATACGACAGTAGCCATTTCGAGCCGCACCAGTACCGGTGGGATAGGGGAGAAGGATTGGTATGTTGTATCGGGCGGTGAGAGTGCTTTTATTGGGTTTGATCCGAATAATACACGTAAGATTTACGGGGGAAGTTATCAGGGACACATCTCAGTATACGATCACCGAACGGGAGAAAGCAAAGATATCATGGCTTACCCGACTGAGGGACTTGCCAATCCACCTAGGGATATGAAATACCGCTTTAATTGGAATGCTCCAATTGTGGTATCACCTCATGACCCAAATCTTATTTTCCATGCAGCTAATAAGGTGCTGTTATCGAGTGATGGAGGAAGGAGCTGGGAAGAAGTGAGCCCAGACCTCACCAGAGATGAAGAAGCTAAGCAAGGACAAGGTGGTGGGCCCTATACTAATGAAGGAGCAGGAGGTGAGAATTACAATACCATCTCTTACCTAAGCTGTTCGCCGCACGAGCAAGATGTAATCTGGGTGGGTAGCGATGATGGCTTGCTTCATCTCACCAAGGATGGAGGGCGGACATGGAAGAACATCACTCCGCCAGACCTCCCGGAAGCTTGTATAAATAGTATTGAGTTGTCCACACACGAAAAAGGGACGGCCTACATTACTGCACATCGATATAGATTCAACGATTTTACGCCCTTCGTCTTCTTCACTGATAACTATGGGAAGTCTTGGAAAAAGATCACCAGAGGATTTCGAGGAGAAGACTTCGTTCGGGTCCTGAGGGAAGACCCCAATCGTAAGGGTTTACTCTATGCAGGTACTGAAACCGGCTTATATCTTTCTCATGATAATGGTAACTATTGGTACCGTTTTCAATTGAATCTTCCGGTATGTCCCATTACAGATCTGTTGATCCATGATAATGACTTGATCGCCTCGACTTCTGGAAGGAGCTTTTGGGTATTGGATGATCTTAGTCCTATCCAACAAAGCGTGGGACAAATGCTAAATGGTGAAATGGAATTGTTCCGCCCAAAAGGAACGGTGAAATTGAACTTGCAATTCGATGATGCGGTTGGTAAAGCCTTAGGCCAGAATCCGCTGGAAGGCGTGACGATAGATTATTATTTACCTCCATATTTCCCAGACACCAGCCGCTTGATCATGAGTATCCTCAATGAGGATGGTGAGGTGGTGCGTCGCTATTGCAATAAAAGAAAAGCAGCAGACCCTGAAGGTTTGGTTGCCAGCCTCCCGACCAGCGTTGGCATTAATCGCTTTCATTGGGATCTAAGACGGGACCCTATTCCACAAGTGTCGGGGGCATTCGCTTTGCAAGGTTTCAGAGGTAGTACGGTTAGTCCTGGTCACTATACCATCCGGTTGGAGGGGATGGGGCTAGATCTTCGACAGGGCTTTGAGCTTAAGGCAGATCCTCGGCTCGATGCCACTTCAGCTGACTTTCAGGAGCAACAAGATCTTTTAGTAGCCATTGAATGTACAATAAAGGATATTCATCAATCTGTTCAGCAGATGCAGGATGTGAAATCTCAGGTGGAGCAACTAAATGGAACGTTGAAACGTAATGCTGCTGTTGAAGATTTAATAATAGTAGGGAAAGATGTGGTTACGCAGATTGATGAGTGGGAAAAGCAATTGATTCAAGCAGAACATACTAATCTTCACGATGCCATTAGCTTTCCGAACCAGCTGAGTGCGGAACTCATCAGTTTGTTGGTGAAAGTCGATACTCATGACCCATTTGTAACGAATGGAGCAAAGGTGAGATATAAGGATCTGCAGGCGCAATGGCAGGGGATGAAAAAAGACCTGGATGGTATGCACTCAGGGGCTGACTTAAAGTCAGCCCCTGAGTGCAGCAACGAGCCTATTCTCCTCCAATCTTCTCCATTCCTTCCGCAGAAAGCAAATCATTCACTTTCGGTAATTCAGAAGCAATCACTCGCTTTAAGGCAGTTAGATGCGTCTCCAATTCTTTGCTCAATTCTTCAAAAACTTGATAGGCACCGTCTGTAGGTCGGGCGTCGCCATTTTCTAGACTCCGTCTTAGTGAGGCCAGGCGGTTATTGAGTTTTATGGGGAAGTTCAGTGGATCTTGGTTACTGCGATTCTTCACTTGGTAAAGTTCCTCTTCGATGGTGGATAATTGGTCAAGTAAACCCTTCGCTGCACCTTTCAAAGATTCCACACTACTGCTTTCCATACGCTTGTTGACGGCATCCTTGATCTTTCGGATCCGGATAACTGCATTGTTTGCAAGACTTGTCTTATCTCTAATCTTCGAGGCCAATTCGAATTGTTCCTGCAAATGTTCCGCTGTGATGCCTTTGAGATTCGGGTCGATCTTTAATTCAAAAGGGAAGCTCTTGCTGAAATCACCAGCGGTCAGTCTTACCTGGTATTGCCCTAAGGGAGCTTTAGGTCCACGAGTAGGACGAGCACTCCAGATGATCATGCCATCGAAAGAGGTAGCCCCTGGATATCGCAAGTCCCAGGTGAAGTTGTTTAGCCCTTTGGCGGTGGTTGGGGTGCTGGAGCCTCCTCGTCGCCACCAGGGAATGTTAGGATCTACCTTGTACTTAGGTTCTGTACCTACGAAGGTATTAATGACGGTGCCGTCCGACTCTAGGATTTCTACTTTGATAGTATCAACTTGTTGCTGCAGATAGTACTGCACTTTTAGATCATAGATGCCACGTATGGGATCAGTCGGATCAAAAAGAATTACGTCTTGTTTGGCCAATTCTGGAGTGAGCTGTCGGAGTGGAGCGATATCGTCCAAGATCCAGAAGCCACGGCCGTGCGTTCCGATGACTACATCTTGATCCTTAACCACTAAGTCTCTAACTGGCGAATCGGGAAGGTTAATCTGTAGAGATTGCCACAGCTCTCCGTCATTGAAAGATACATAAACTCCATGTTCCGTGGCCAGAAATAGCAAGCCTTGGCGGACTGGGTCTTCTCTCACCGCTCTGGCAAAGTGTCCTGGAGCTACGCCATTGATGATCTTGGTCCAGCTTTTACCATAATCATGCGTTTTGAAGACGTAGGGCTCACGATCATCTACTTGGTATCTATTGGCTGCTATATACAAGGTGCCAGGTCGATGTCTCGATTCATCGATGATGCTAACTCTTGAGAACTTAGGCAGATCATCAGGTGTGATGTCGTCCCACTTCTTGCCACCATTTCGAGTGATGTGAATCTTCCCATCATCAGATCCAGCCCAGATGGTGTTGATGTCATGATAGGAGGGAGCCAAAGCAAAAACGGTAGCGTAGATCTCAGGTCCATTCATATCCATGGTGATGATACCACCTGTCTTACCCAATGTTTCAGGATCAGCATAGGTGAGATCCGGACTTATTTTTTCCCAACTTTGGCCATCATTCGTGGTCTTCCACACGTGTTGGGAGCAGGTATACATGACATTGGGATCTTGAGGGGCGAACATGATCGGGAAGGTCCATTGCCAGCGTTCTGGGAGGGCGTCGGCAGGCTCTCCAGAGAAGAATCTTGGATACACCTGGATGTCCCGAATCTGACCGTTACTTCGATCATAGCGGGTCAATAGGGCACCTTGACTACCGGCGTAGAAAATGTCAGGATTCGTAGGGTGCTGGGATATCCAGCCACTTTCTCCACCACCAACGGCATAGTACCAGCCTTTGCCATGCCCTCTGGCTTGCATATGTCCCCAGCCGTCACTTGGCATGGCTAGGGTACTATTGTCCTGTTGTGCGCCAGCCACGTGATAAGGTACATCACTGGTGGTCATCACGTGATAAAACTGCGTGGTGACAAAGTCCTGTTCGGTCCAGGTTTTGCCGCCGTTGATGGACACATTTCCACCACCGTCATTCCCGTTGATCATTCGCATGGGATTATTGGGGTCGATCCATAGGTCATGATTGTCTCCGTGCGGTACTCTGATGGTTTGATCAAAATTGACACCACCATCCGTGGATTTATAGAAACCGGTATTGAGGCAGTACACGATATCCTTATCCCATGGATCTGCATAGATTCGGGAGTAATAGAAGGCACGCTGACGTAACTTACGTTCGCTGTTGGTTCTCTCCCAGGTCCAACCGCCATCATCAGAACGGAATACGCCACCTTCATTCGCTTCAACTATAGCCCAGACTCGCATCGGGTCGGCTGGTGAAACGGTTACCCCGATTTTACCGATGGGCCCCTTAGGCATGCCTGGGTTCTTGGTCAGGTCGATCCAATTATCCCCGCCATCAACGGACTTAAATAAGCGACAATCCGGGCCTCCGCCCCACATTTTCCAAGCTTTTCGGTACACCTGCCAGGTAGTGGCATATAGTACCTTAGGATTCGTTCGGTCAATGATGAGATCAACGGCTCCAGCTTTATCGCTCACATACAAGACCTTTTCCCATGTGTTTCCTCCATCCGTGGAACGGAATACGCCTCGTTCTTCATTATCTCCATAGGGATGCCCTAAAGCTGCCACATAAACAATATTTGGATCAGTAGGGTGAACGCGGATCCGAGAAACGGCCTGTGTTTCATTCAAGCCTAAATGTCGCCACGTTTTTCCTCCATCTGTGGTTTTATACACTCCATCGCCCTGGGTAATGCTACCACGTAATTGCACTTCTCCCATTCCAATATACACGATGTCTGGATTGGTTTCCGCTACGGCTACTGCTCCCACTGAGGAGCTGGTCACTTGCCCATCCGTAACGGGAAACCATTCTGTTCCACCATCAACTGTTTTCCACAACCCACCTCCGGTAGCACCAAAATAGTACTCATTCGGCCGGCCGGGACTACCCGCTACCCCAAGACAACGACCACCACGTTTGGGACCGATATTTCGCCATTCTAGCTGATTGTAAAGACTGGGTTCAAAAACTGGTTCAGCCGCAGCTGAGGCCTCTTGTCCAGCGACCGAAGTGGGAAAGAAATAGACTGCAAATAGGAATAGAAATACAGGGAAGAATGTAGTTGGCTTTTTCATACGATTGGATTGAAGATTCTGTTGATTCTTCAATATAATGCATGGGAGTGAAAAAGCCTAAAAAGAGAGGAAGATAGCGAATGGGGCTTACCTCAGGGGTTGACTTCAAGTCAACCCCTGAGGTAAACCCCAACCGCTATTCTATCAATGCACCATCCACTTGCGCACCAAACTACCGGTAGGTGTAGATAGTTTGATGAAGTAGAGGCCACTTGATTGATTTGATGGCAGATATTTTGTATGCACTCCACTAGGTAACTGCTCCTCAGTAAGGGTCTGTAAAAGACGACCATCCGTAGCGTAGACTTCAATCTTTACCCTGCTGTTCTCACTTAGAGAAAACTGCATTTGAGCAGCTCCTTCACTAGGGTTTGGGAAAATAGCTACCTCACTAAGGGGTAGATAGGCTTCTTCATCGCTACTCAAGATATCTTGCGTAAACGCCAAGGGTTTGGAGGTATACAAGCGATATTCGCCAGCTTCTAGCATGATCGGGGCACTGGTGTTGGTAACCATAATGCTATCCCCTGTTGTATAATCATACCACATTCCGGTGCTTTGGAAATCAGGTGTGATGGAAGAACTGGTTACCCCAAAGTTGCCTAGTACTACCGTGTTGAACTCGGCGTGATTGAGGTGGATTCTTTTGTTAGTGCCTGCAACATCTAGACTATAATCAGTCGTATTTGTCACTGGATAATCCGTTTTGAAATGGATCAAACCTCTAGTGATCTCAAATAGGCGACGACGATCCTCGTCCTGGAAATAATCCCATCGTACAGGCTTGCGATCCAGTCTGCAGTTGCCATTCACTCCACCACCCTCACAGTAGTTGATGGAGAAGTCATAGCCTAACTCGCCAAATTGCCAAAGCATCTTTGGACCAGGGATGGTGTAGAAGAAAGCACTTACTAGTTCTTGTCGACGTAAGGCTGTGTTAAAGTCCTTTACGCTGTAGCTGCCAGAAGAATTACCGAATTCCAAGTTTTTGTACATCAGGCGCTCTTCATCATGACTTTCCATATAGACTATAGCGTGTGGAACAGACCAGCCACGGTTGCCATAATCCGCCCATGAAAGGTTACTAGTATAGCCCATACTGGCTTCGTTGTAGTCATGATTTAGGTTACCCCAAAGCATCATACCGTATTCCGCCAATTCTTTCTCCTCGTTATTCGCACCTAGGTGTTCAAGGATGACATATGATTTATCGTCAATGGTCCACATGAAATCCGCATAGTCTTTCAAGATAGCAATCCGTGAGGCATCATAGGCACTCCATGCACCAACATCATTGATGTTATTGACTTGAGTGAAGCCCTTCGAAAGGTCGAACCGGAAGCCATCGAGGTGATATTCTTCTAGCCAATATTGCATTACTCGTTTCACAAAAGCCTTTGTATAGCTGCTTTCATGATTAAAGTCGTACCCTACGTTGAAAGGGTGGGTGGCATCTACGTTCAGCCAAGGATTATCCGCTGTTGGTCGGAAGTTGGTGGCATCCCAGTAGAGCTGAGCAAATGGGCTTTGGCTGAAGGCGTGATTGTAGACTACGTCAACGATGACGGCAATACCTCTAGCATGAGCTTCATCTATCAGTGTCTTAAAGGCCTCAGGCGTGCCATAGTATTTATCAAGGGCCATATGAAAGGAAGGATTATAGCCCCAGCTATTATTGTTTTCAAATTCATTGACTGGCATAAATTCAATGGCATTGATCCCCAGCTTTTCTAAGTAATCCAATGTATCTAACAAAGTCTGATAGTCTCTTCTACCAATGAAATCCCTCATCAGTACTTCGTAGACTACCAGCTCCTCATTGGCGGGACGCTCATAGCCTGCATCCGTCCAGTTGAAGGCTACCGGAGCCGGTTCGAAGACACTAACAATGCCTGCAGCTTGATCGGTAGGGTAGGCGGGGAGATTGGGGAAAGTAATGGCTGGAATATCTTTGTCGTTGAAAGGATCAAGGATCAATTCGCTGTAAGGGTCGGCTATGGTCAGGGAGCCATCCACCAGATATTGATAGGTGTAGGTCTCATTTGGATTAAGCCCTTCAACA
>CAJXPD010000182.1 GCA_913057785.1 uncultured Lewinella sp.
GACTTTCTTCGGCGATTGTAAGAAAGTCAGTCGTCGAAGACAATCTCAAGGGAATATTCAAACCTAAAGGGCATCAACAAGGAAAGGAAATAGGAGCAATACCGACCGCTACACGATGAGTCTGCCATAAGACTAAAAACGATTGCTAATGGGTAGCCTGACCGCTATGGAGCTTTCCACTGACCAAATGCCATTTTTCCAAAAAGCGATTTTAATTCCATAACTATGTTCATGTAACAACGCTGTTATTTCGTTATAATTACAGGATGGTATATCAAATGCGTGGTATTGTTGGTGAGAACACACAACAAAGGCTGGGGAGGAACTAGGGTATCCACGCATTTAAAACACTATCAATTACAGCATACAAATATCTGTGCATTGCATGGCAGACCTCAACACCTCCATACCTCTATTTTCATCGATCGAAGAATACAATCGAAAGATACAGATACCTGTGCCCAGGTATACCCATTTCGATCTAAGGGATTTCGAGGATAATATGAAGACGGTCAAGCTCAAGATGTCGCCCTTTCGCATTCCATTCTTTCAGGTCGCGCTATTAGAGTCCGGAGGAGGGGAGGTGAAATCTGATGGAGAAGCTTATGATTTAAATCAATTTACGCTATTCTTCAATCTCCCTGGGCAGATCATCTATTGGGATGTCCCACAAGATTGGCGCGGGTTCTACTGCTGCTTGGAAGAAGCCTTTTATACGGTCCCTGTGGAAGGCTTTCCTACGCTGTATGATCTACCCTTCTTCAAATCTCGCACACCCGCTATCCAATTGCAGAAGGAAGAAGCTAGCCTTGTCCTAGATCTTTTCAGGCGGATGCATCAAGAATACAGCCAACCTTCTCCCTACAATCAAGCCATCATTAAATCCTATGTCTCTGCGGTACTAACTTACTGCGTTCGCTTTTATGACCGGCAAGTACGCGACCAACAAGAGCAGGATCGTACCGCCAGTATCGGCGAACGTTTCAAAAAACAAGTGCACCAGTCTATCGCAGCGCTGGTTTCAGATCTTACCCAACAAGCCCCATCCATCAGCGACTATGCCGCTGCCCTTTTCATTACGCCCAAACACCTCTCCGAAACCGTCAAAAAAGAACTGGGCGTCACCCCTACCGCTTATGTGAATCATCACTTGATGCAGGAGGCCCAGAAACTACTACGCTCTACTGATCTTCAGATAAAAGAGATTGCCTTCCAATTGGGTTTTCAAGACGTTTCCTATTTCAACCGCTTGTTCAAAAAATTGACCGAACGTACTCCAGCACAATACCGTAAGGCCCTCTAGTCAACGACTAATCTCCCTTTTGTACAGTTTTTCATTACCAATCCGAATTCTGTCCTATTCCATCCGAATTGAGTACAAGTCATTGGCACTGTATCTCCCCATCTTTGTATCGAACTTATCCAAAATATTAATTCGACAACATGAAAAAGATAGTACAGCCCATCATCATCCTACTTTTCACAACGACCATTTTTTCACAAAAAAACCACCAAATGAGCAGCCAAAGTGATGCTTCTAAACAAATAGAACAAACCGTGAAAGACCTCTTCCGATTCACCGACGAACGGCAATGGGATAAGGTAGAAAACATATTCGCACCGGAGGTGCTCCTGGATTACACCTCTATGGCTGGCGGCCAACCAAACCGCCTTAGTCCACAGCAAATCACCGACAGCTGGAAAGGAATCCTACCTGGCTTTGATTATACCCATCACGCCGTTTCAAATTTTGAAATCGAGCAAGAAGGTAACACAGCTAAAGTACAGCACTTTGGCAATGCAGTCCACTTCCTGGCTGGGCAGGCTGGAGAAACACGTTGGGTGGTAATCGGTAACTACGAACATCACCTGAGCCTGTTAAACGGGCAATGGCAGGTTGACAAGATGAAATTCAAGCTAGAAGAAATGTCGGGGAACATGGACCTACCCCGCTTCGCTCAGGAGCGAGTGCAAGGTAAGTTAGCTCAGTCAGCCTCGATTGCCGAGCGGAACAAAGCCACAGTAAAACAATTCTTCTCGCTACTCAGCGACGAAAATATCCCGGCCTTCATCAATCTATTCGCAGAAAACGGAAAACAGGTAAACCCATATTCATCAGGTCTTTTTCCGGAGGGTGCGGTTGGTAAAAAAGCTTTGTCAGACTACTGGACACCAGTCCCTGGCAATTTCGATGGCATGGAGTTTCCCATCGAAGCCCTCTATGCCTTGGAAGATCCATCGATCATCTTCGTCAAATATACCGGGAAGATCAAATTGAAGAACAATGCTGGATTCTATCAGAATGACTACTACTCTACTTTCACCTTCAATACGGAAGGGAAGATTACCGAGTACGTAGAGATCTTCAACCCGATCGTGGCTGCAGCAGGATTTGGCATGCTAGAGCAAATCAAAGAAACAACCATTAATAACAGCATAAAAGAAAATAAAATGACAAGCGAAAAAGTAAGCTTCAAAAGCCAAGGTGTTGATCTCATTGGCAACTTATACTATCCCAAAAATTATAGCAAGGACAAGCAATTTCCCACCATTATCGTCTCTGGCAGCTGGACTACCGTCAAAGAGCAGATGGCAGGACTATATGCTAAAAAGTTCGCTGAAGAAGGTTTCCTAGCCCTCGCCTTTGATTTCCGCAACTTCGGAGAGAGTGGCGGTGAACCACGCTTCTATGAAAGTCCTGCTCTGAAGGCTCAAGACATCATCAGCGCGGTAGACTTCGTGGAGGGTCTCCCAGCTGTGGACAAGAATGCCATCACCGCTTTTGGGGTTTGCGCAGGAGCCATGTATACCTTAATGGCTGCATCAGAAGATGCTAGAATTAGCAAAGTGGTTACCGCCGCATCCTGGCTCCACGACGCCGAAGCCGTCAAGCTATTCTACGGCGGAGAGGAAGGGGTACAGCAAAAGATTCAGGCAGCGCAGGCAGCAAAAAACAAATACAGCTCAAGCAGAACCGTAGACTACATACCGACCATCTCTGAAACAGATGAAGCAGCAGCCATGTATGGCCCATATGATTACTATCTAAACCCGGAACGTGGCGCAATTAAAGAGTGGAGCAATGACAAATTTGCGGTCATGAGCTGGGAAGACTGGCTAACTACAGATCCCACCACTACAGCGGAGAAGATCACCGTTCCCATCCTGATGATTCACTCCGATGGCGCGGTCCTACCGGATTATACCAAGGCCTACTTTGAGCGCATTGGCAGTGCAGAAAAAGAACTACACTGGATGCCCACAGAATTGGATTCTCCTTTCCATCAATTCAGCTACTATGACCAAGATGCAGAAGTGAATGAGGTGATCGAAAAAGCATCGGCTTGGTTTCAGAAATAATAATGTAACTCACCGGGTGACTAGTCACCCGGTGGTTGGCTGGAGTTCACCCGGTGACTGAAGTCACCGGGTGAACTCCAGCCAAGGTCAAAAGCTAAAGCGCAAGCCCGAGGATAGCACCACGTTCGTATACGGTAGAAATCGAGTAGCTGCTGCTGAGTAATTCCGCCAGCGTTGTCGTACTTGTAGCGAAGTCTGCCATTCCCACTGATCCGCAATTTTATAATTGGCGCGGAGGCTAGCGCGAAGGTATTGGTGCAATAGCTTTTCCTCCTGATCACTCCTTGCTTTTAAGTTTGTATAATGACGATAATCATATTGCAACTTCACTGAGAGGGTCCACTTATCGTCTTCATAACCAAGCTGCGTGAAAAGGGAGGGTTGTTGATAGCCTAATCGCTCAGCCAGGACATCCGTTCTTTCTAAGTAGGACAGTCCAAAGCCCAATTCTAAATGGTCGGTGACTGCCTTTTCATAGGATATCTTCCCTGCATAGTACCGCCAGATCCGCTCCTCAAATTCCTCTTCAAACTCCTCCTCTTCTTCTTCGGTTTCAAAAAAGCGAATGTCTTCGTAATTCCGCTGTTCCACATAGGCATCGAGAATCAAGTATTGCGGGCTTTCCCCCTTGCGTTTGAAGCGTTGCTTACTTTGAAAATCTACCCGCTTACTCGCATACCGAAGCTGCCCAGTTTCTTGCTCCGCGTAAGCTTTATCCTGCAGACTCAGGGTAAGTTTGCTGGAATTAAAGCGGATCGGTCTGAACTTATAACCTAGTTCCATCCAGGTCTTTCCGTAAGAATTTGTAGTATTGATGACGGAGGTGGCGTCCTCCAAGTTGTTGGTTTTATTAAGTACGTAATTTCCTTCCCAAAATAAACTGTGAAACTTCTTCAACTTATATTGATAAAACACACTCGCCTCCGGTCGAATTACATTGGCCTCCGTCAAGCTGGGAAAGTAATCATACCGAGTCCGGAATTTCCACCCAAATGTAGATTGCTTATGACTGATCTTACCGGATGTATTCAATTGTAATCGTTGGAAAAACCCACTTTGAATACCTACGATTGAATCCTCTCCAATCAAAAAGAACTGATTATTTCCGGCATTGTACACATTATATTCATACCCAGCTCCACTCCCAAGCTGCCACTTAAAACTTGTCTTTGGCTGGTTTTGCCCCATTAGAAATAGGGGGAAAAGAGCGAATAGCCCCGCCAGGTATTTTAGCTTATTCGTATTCATGGTTTGATTAATAGTTTAGGCGTTAATAATTCGATTGATCAGGTTGGCTTATTGCTGATCCTTAAAGGAGAGGTTCTCCACGTATTGAGGAGCAGATAATAAGTCCTCACTGTCGACAGCTTCGACCTTTACGGAGATGGTCTGTTCAACTTCCAATTGGTAACTGCGAAAAGGAATAGCTATCAAAAGAAGAATCAACAAGGTCAAATACGGAAATGCAGATTTTGAATACTTCATGGAATTATGATTTTAATGATGTTAAAGTCTGTTTAAGGCCTTTCCGGTTGGCTAATTGGATGGCAAGACCTGGGCGTACATTGATCTCCATCACCATCGGGCCTTTGTCTCTGTCGAGGATAATATCCACTCCCAAATAGTCAAGGGGAAAGAGTTCGGAACTGCGTCGGGATACCTCCAACATTTCTGCCCAGTAGGGAATGACGCTCTGGTAAATAGGCTTACCCGTGTCTGGATGCTCCTTGACAAATTCTTCCCCGTCGAAGGCATACTGCAGTGTTCCCGCTTTGAGATCAATACCAATTCCTAGCCCCCCTTGATGTAAGTTGGCCTTGCCGTCTGAGGCATCAGTAGGCATTCTCAGCATAGCCATGATCGGCTGATCCTGTAAGAGAATGATCCGGAAATCAGGTACCCCATCAGGATAGATATCCAAAAAGAAAGGGTGTGGCTCTATACATTCCTCAATCAAAACACAATCCGAATGACCGAAACCATACATGCCCATGATGATCTGCGCCATATGGGTACATATCTGTGTTTCGGAGATCAGCTGGCTTCCTTTGTACCAGACTCCAGCCCTTTTCCTGAGAATGAGAATGCCATTTCCACCAGCTCCCTTGGCCGGTTTGATTACTAAGCTATCATGATGGCAAACGGACTCCCATAACGCCCCAATCTCACCAATCCTACTAGCCGTACCATAGGAGATGGCAGTGGCAACATGGTGCTGTTCAAGAATCGATTTACACAATATCTTGTCATCGGCCAGTTTGTAATGTGCTCTTTGATTGTGGTCAAAGATCAAGCATATATTACGCTCATTGATCCCCATTATATGTTGCTGTAAATGGGAACGGGTTTTTCTAAACTTTTTAAACATGGACAAGGATTATTCAGTGCTAGCAAGAAGCTTGTCTTGCAGCTACATTAATCAATACAGATAGAGGGGAAAACAAGTACTGGAGGCCTAGCTCGATTTGGCGGTGACCAAACGCGCTAAGGGGCTGAATCTATGATACTCCATCAAACGCATACCAATCCATCGCCCTAGAAGCAAGAGGATACCAAGCAATGCGATATAGCTTTCTGGGAAAGTTAAAAAATAACCAATGATAAGGTTGGACCGGAAGATTAGGCAACACAAAAAGGCCACTAAGAAGGTATGCAAAAGCATCTTCAAGGCATCCGGCAGCTCCTCTTCTGCTAGTGTTTTAGCAAAACGCTCCGCCGTGATGGATAATACCACTATAGGAAGCAATACGGAAAAGCGTGCCATGTCCCAACCCATAACTTGTCCAGCCAGGGCCATTCCCAACAACACCATAATCACCATCGTAAGCATGATCACTAGTTGCGGTACATGTAACAATCTCCATTTCAAAAGTTGAAAATGAACGAGCGCCACGGCGATAACCACTACAGCAAAAGTGATGATGCCCACAATGAAGCTAACATTCACTAAGGATAAGCCAATTAAGGCAGGGAGTAAGGTTCCAAAGGTCTTTAGTCCTACTACGTTGCTTAAAATAGCGATCACCAAGGCAGCTAAGGGTAATAGCAGTAAGGTCCTAAGCAAGGGTATCGAAATACCTTTAAACGCAAGCAATGGCCACAAGCCGGAGATGGATGCCGCACTCCCCAATTCAGAACGATATTGTCTTTTGATATCAAATTGATAATCAAACAATACCTCCTGCGTCCGCGAAATCAGAAAGTGATCCCCCTTATAGAGCTCCAAATAGTGAGCCGGCAAGTAGGCAAAATGCCCATTGAGCAAATCAAAGGGAATCCAATGATCAGCCTGAAACACCTCCACCCACAAATGAGAAGTTCGCTTGCTCACATCTTCCATGATAATTCCCCCTACCACTCGAGCAGGAATTCCTTGGGCCCTGCAAATAGCGGCAAACAAGCGGCTTTTTCCATTGCAGGAGGCTCGATTCCTCTCCAAGGTGGTTAATGCATCCGTCAATAAACCAGTATTTGAGCTTGGGATTTGTGCTACAAATTGGAAGTTGGATTGTAAAGTTTGTGAAAACTCTTTGCGCTTAAGCACATTGGCTAAGCCGACGATCTTGTGATGTGTAGATTGAATGTGATCGGAAGGGAGCAGGTAAGCTGCAATCGAATCGGGAAATTCCTGCTGTACTACGATCTGTTCAGGTAATGTAAATTCAACGGCCTTTCCTTCTACCTCAAAGGATTGTGTAATGAATGCTTCGCGTCGTCCTTGAACATTCCAAATCCCCTCCAAGCCATTGGGCGAGGCTGCCTGCTGAAAAGCAACGGAATCTCCTGCAGCACCGAGCGGATGAACGGTTTGACGGAAATTTCCCTGCGGAATATAAGCGCGCACTTTGGCTTGATCTTGTATTCCAGTTACATCAAACTCATAGTCAATTCTAAAAACCTCCTTGGGCATCATATTCTCCCAGATTATCGGGGTCTTCCAAATTTTGAACCCAATCATAAGAACAGGGATCACAAAACAAAGAACAATGGTGTACTTATAGGACTTCTGGCCTTGCATAAATAATTGTTTAATAAAATTCACAGGTCTATTTCAAAATTCATCAAAACAAGAGTGTAAGGCCTAAATCTTATATGCAGTTATTTTTAGTGAATTGCCCAGAAACGCGAGTCCGGACAATAAAATATCGCAGAATTGATACTATAAAAGGTGAGAAGTCATTTACCCTACCGAAAAGAGAAAAAAAATCTCAAATAATTTTCATTCAAGATCTATGCTGAAAATCAGACCAAATCAAAAACAAACACAAATACCTGAATATGAATTAAATAAACCAAAATCCAACTTTTAACATTCAACTTCTAAACGCTCCCCACTTGCCTATTTATCACAATCTACTTATGTTTAAAATCAAATTCTACAAGTGTTGTACTAATCAGCGCTTTATTTTTTGCAGATTTATTCTACAAGTATTGAACAAATGAAAGGACTAGGTTATCTCGAAGAAACGATCCTATTACTCATCATGCTCATGGATGACGACGCATACGGTTACTCCGTCTCGATGATGTATGAAAAACATATGGGAAAGGCGATTTCCATCAGTGCTATCCATGCCGTGATGTCTCGATTGGAGAAAAAGGGCTTAATCAGCAGCTATATGGGGGGCGCCACCCCAGAAAGAGGAGGAAGGCAGAAGCGCATTTTCGAGGTGACAGCAGCAGGGCGGCAAACCATCTCAGATATCAAAGACAATCGCGAAAAGCTATGGGACCTAATACCTGATTTATCATGAAAAGCACTCCTAATCCACCTAGATGGGCCGACCAATTCCTGCGCTGGTTCTGTGCCGAAGAGTTACTAGAAGAGATTCAAGGTGATCTTCATGAAGCCTTTTATCATCGCCAGCAACACCAAGGCTTATTCTATGCACAATGGGCCTTTGTTAAGGACGTATTTGCATTTTTCGGCCCTTACGCCTTCGAAAAATATTCTCGCACCAAGCAATTCCTACCCATGTTTGACAACTACTTCAAAATAGCCTTACGCAATATCCTACATCGTAAATCCTTTACCGCTATCAACTTCCTCGGGCTCAGTATTGGCATCTGCGCCCTCCTGTCGATTGGTCTTTATCTGCAACATGAATATAGCTTTGACAAACATGTCCCCGATCATGAAAGGGTATTTCGGCTGCAAAGTAAATATCGAGATCAGACCTATACCAATATGCACTTCTCAGATTACTATAGTTCTTCGGCAGAAAGTCAGCTGCAGTTGATTCGTTTTCTGGAAGAAGATGAAGCCGTGGACGTCGCTTGTCACTTTGTTCCTTCCTATACAGCGATTGGTGGAAATGATCAGTACTATGTAGAGATTCAGGATCGACGGTTCGTAGCTCAAGATGTACTATACACTAACACAGGAGAACGTTTCCAAGCTATTTTCCCACAAACATTTCTACAGGGAAACCCAGCAACTGCCTTTAGCAAATACAATAGCGTGGTCCTTACAGAAACACTCGCCAATCGTTGGTTTGGAGATACTTGGAAGCAACAATCACTTATCGGTACCACCCTGACAATCCGAGAGGAAATCTACACCCTAGGAGGTATCGTGGCCAATCCGCCAAGTCAGCAACACTTTGATTTTGACTGGATCGTATATCAAAAAGAAATCCCGAGTTGGGGAGCCTATACGTACCTAAAATTGACAGAACAAGCCTCATTTCCCGACTTTCTCGGACGCCTTAATCAGCAAATCGATCAAGTCTATCCCGGCTACTCTGAAGACGTGCTGAGGAAAGGTATAGAGGGAGTACCATTGACCGAGATTCATTTTACGGAAGGAAATCTATATGAAATCAAGGCAGTAGCTAACCCGTCCTACCTTTCTACCTTTGGATGGATTGGCGTCATCATTCTCTTAATCATCTGGATCAACTATACCAATCTTTCGATTGCCATGTATACGGATCGGCAGAAAGAGCTCGGCATCCGAAAAGTGATGGGTGCTCGACCGCTCGATATCTCCCTGCAGTTGGTTGCTGAAGCCAGTTTGCTGGCGGTACTGAGTTTTCCTTTCTGTTACATACTGCTTCATTTGACGCTACCGTACTTTGGAGAAATCCTTGACACCGGACTTGGACGAGCCAATCTGAATCACCCCCTTACGCTCCTATCGCTATTTTCTCTACTTCTTCTAACGGGGATCATCAGCAGCCTTTACCCCGCGGTCACCTATGGGCGTAAATCTCTAGTTCATTTAATGGGAGATAAAATCAAGAGTGCTTTCGGGTACAAATACCTGAATTTTAGAAACGTCCTATTGACCTCCCAATTTGTGATGGTCGTTGGCCTACTAAGTGTTTCGCTATTCATTTATCAGCAAATGCAATTCATACTGAATAAGGACCTAGGCTATGAAAAAGAAGGCGTAATCTATTTCGGCGTGGATGGTGCAGAAAAATATCAAGCTTTACGGCAGAAACTAGCGCAAATTCCGGAAGTGAATTCCATCGGTGCAAATGGGGTGCCCGGGGAGCAGATGTACAATCAGTTAACCTACAAACTCAAGGATGCAGAGGCGACCTTGAGTGATGGCACTCAACAGTATTTGGATTGGGGTAGTATCCAAACGCTGGGGATTGATTGTCCTCCCTGTCAAGCCCTAGCAGAGGGAAAGGAGCGCATATTCGTGATTAACCGAACAGCAGCAGAAAAGTTAGCCAAGACCAGAGGAGTGAGTCCAGAAGAGCTTGTGGGTACCACCTTGGTAACTGAGCCCGAATGGGAAAATGAGGAGCATGGTTTTGGAACCCCACACTTGATCGATGGCATCATTGATGATTACAAGTACTTCAGCTTAAAACACCCTAATCAATCCCTTCTCCTAGATATCGTCCAACAGCCGCAGTGGGTCTATGAAGTGCTGGTAAAAGTGCAAACCGATGACTGGCGGCAGAGTATGTATAAGATAGAACAGGCATATGGAGAAATCGAAACCGTTCGTCCCTTTGACCCAGGGTTTCTATCGGAGCGTTTGGAAAAGCTCTACCAAAACGAAAGAACATCCGGTCAACTGATGGGCGGATTAACACTCACCGTTGTGATCTTAGCCTTTATGGGGCTGGCAGGAATGGTTTCTTACTTGGCTTTTGGCAGACAAAGGGAGATTGGTATTCGGAAAGTCTTGGGAGCGTCCGTGGGACAAATCCTCTTCTTATTCAATAAGGAGTTTATGCTCTTGCTGGGCATTGCCACCTTGATCACGCTTCCAATTGCGTTGGTCGTTTCTCAAAACTGGCTAAACAATTTCGCCTATAGCATAGACCCAAAACCTTGGGTGGTCCTGCTAGCCAGCGGCATTATTCTTTTGCTATTGATAATATTGGTCAGCTTACAAGCCTTTAAGGCCGCCATTAAACGTCCAGTAGACGTGATCAAAAATGTAAACTAACGGCCAAAATACCAGCTCACCCAGCTGACGAGTGCACATAGTACGACACCCCATAAGATGTCTACGACGACCAATGCATAAGGCCAGTTAGCCAATACCGCCCGGTTAGTGAGTTCGTAGGTGCCATAGGTAATTAGTCCAAAGAAAGCACCTCGGAGCAATACCTGAGTGCCAGTAGATTGAATAGAGGGTAATACCACGAAGTAAACAAGACCACTTAGGAAAAGGAAATAGAAAACAATGGCAGTCGGCCAATCTGTCTTTTCTGCCATCCAATGCCCCATCTGCTTCTGGTAAAATGGACGAGCCAACCAGCCCAACCAGATCATATCCAAAGGAAAGAAAGCCAAAATAGCGAACAGATAGTATTTGAGGAAAGCCATAGTACAGATGTATAAGTTCAGTGCCCTCTAAACAGGCACTGAACCTATAGGTTTAAAACTTTCTACAGCTCTCCCTAATCAGTAGTCTCGTCTAAGTCTTTAAATACTGGAAGATCAGCCCCTAGTTCTTCCGCCATCCTCTTCATCTCAGCACGGAGGCGCTGCACTACATCGGGGTGTTCTGCCGCCACATCAAATTGCTCGAAGGGATCATTCTTCAGATTAAAAAGCTCCAACTGTACTGGCTCATCCCCGGTCTGCATTTCAGGACTGATCCAGTTGTCTGCTTCCGGAGCTACCCGTAGTTTCCAGTCTTTATCTCGTACAGCATCTAAGCGCTTTCTTCTAAAATAGTGATAGTACTCATGTGGCGAGGCAGCGCCTGAACTGAGTACTGGCCAAATATCCTTGCCATCCAAGGCGCGCTCCGGTTGATCCGTCCCCGTTAGCTGGAGGATTGTGGCGTGCAAATCCATGGTGGTAGCTACCTCCGCCCTAACTTGTTGGGCAGGAATCTGACCAGGCCAGCGAATGATACAAGGTACTCTATAGCCGCCTTCATAAGTAGTAGCCTTCGCTCCTCGCAACGGACCAGTCGTTCCTCCATGCCACTTCTCTACTGGTTCGCTGTTGAACATCCGAGGTGGTAGATTTCGCCAAGGGCCATTATCACTGGTGAAAATGACCAAGGTATTATCCTCCTTTCCTACTTCCTCTAGTACATCTAACAATCGGCCCACATTGTGATCAATTTCTTCAATCACATCTCCATAGCGCCCCCCTTGGGATTTGCCAGCAAACTCCTCTGAAGCATAAATGGGGAGGTGGGGCATTGCATGTGGTAGGTAGATGAAGAAGGGATCATCACCCGAGGCTTTAATGAAATCGATAGCCTCCTGCGTATATCTTTTCGTCAAGGTAGTTTGGTCTACTGGATATTCTTCTGTTGGCTGATCATCCCGATACAAATGCAACGGGCGCTCGGTATTCACCCAGGGCGGCATCATATCATTACTGTATAAAATACCTAGATAGGTGTCAAATCCTCGATCCGTCGGGAAATAGCCTGGGACAGCTCCCAGATGCCACTTTCCAAAGGCGGCAGTTCGATAGCCATTCCCCTTTAGCGCTTCTGCCAATGTTCGTTCCTGCTTGGACAAGCCTCCTTCTGAATCAGGTCCAAGGTTTCCCGGCATCCCAATACGCAGTGGATAGCGGCCAGTGAGTAGGCCAGCTCTGGAGGGTGTGCATACGGGTGCCGCAGCATAAAATGAGGTCAACTTGATTCCTTCCTGGGCCATCTGGTCCAAGCGTGGTGTATGAATGGTGGGATGTCCATAACAGCTGAGGTCTCCATAACCTAGATCATCAGCAAAAATGAGGAGGATGTTGGGTTTCTCAGACTTTGTGGTAGAAGCTTGATCTACTTCAGCGGAAGGTTGACAGCTTACTAGAAGAAGTAAGCAAATGCTTAGCAGTTGGTATTTCATCGTTTTGTTTTCGCTTAAAAAAGGTTGACCCAAGAAGCGGAGTCAGCAGGTAAAATACAAAACCTAGCTCAGCCGAGCTAGATCACAACTTATTTGTATTTTCGAAAAGCGAACCAAAACCTACAACCAACTTATGAAGTTCACTAGAAAATCCTTTTTACAAGTTATGGGCGCCGGACTACTGAGCGCTACACCTTTGGCCAGTCAGGCTCGCCCTATAAGACCTGCCAAGGCACCTTTGAGATTGGGCCTAGCTTCTTATTCTCTGAGAAAGTATAGCCTGGATGAGGTACTAACAATGTGCAATCGACTCGGAATAAAACACTTGGCTTTAAAAAGTATGCACCTTCCTTTGGATACACCCGACAAAGAAATTGCAGCTATCGCGAAAAAAGTTCGGGATGCTGGCGTCCAGCTGTATGGTGCCGGGGTCATCTATATGAAATCAGCGGCAGAAGTAGAAAATGCCTTCCGATATGCAGCGGCAGCAGGTATGGAAGTGATTATAGGGGTTCCCAATCATGACTTGCTTCCTTTGGTGGAAAAGCAAATCAAGGCTACAAATATCAAGCTAGCCATCCACAACCATGGCCCAGGAGATAAACTGTACCCCAGCCCGGAGAGCATATATGAAAAAGTGAAGAATTTTGATTCCAGAATGGGACTTTGTATAGATATAGGGCATACGATTCGCATCGGTTTAGACCCGGTCAAAAACCTACGAAAATATGCGAATCGGCTTTATGATGTTCATCTAAAGGATGTCAACAAAGCGGCAGCCGAAGGACACTCCATAGAACTTGGACGAGGGGTAATCGATATTCCAGCGGTCTTAAAATTGCTGCAAAGAGTCAAGTACCAGGGGATCATGGGCCTGGAATTCGAAAAGGACGCAGATGATACCCTACCTGGTCTAGCGGAATGTGTCGGGTACGTTAGAGGAGCACTAGATGCGTAAGCGCTAGCTCTGATTGACACCAAAGAGATTCAATCGCACCAAACTTAGATACCAATTGAACTTTCACTTATGAATCGCCTACTCTGGATCTTGGCCTTTATGGCCTCTTCCCTGCTTTGCTCTGCCCAACAATCAGCGGCAGACAACATTACCACCATTGATATTGATCATTTTTGGGAAGCTTATGATAGTCTTGCTACGACTACGGACAGTGTCGGCACCATCCAGCGCCTCTACCTCGATCGAGGCACCGAGGGCCTTAAGCAGTTCTTGAAGGCCCGCAAGTTCACCGCCGAGGAGTACGTTCGCCTCATTCGCGCCTTCCCTAAATTCTGGGAATCTATTCGCCCCAATACCTTAGCTGTGGAAGGGCAAAAGCAAGTCATCTTCGACATTTTCCAACGTTACAAAGAGATCTATCCGAAATTCAAGCCTCCGAAAATCTGCTTTGCTATTGGTACACTTCGGACCGGTGGAACGGTTCGGAAGGATTATCTGCTGATCGGAACGGAAATCGCTAGCGCTGACAGTACAACCAATAAGGATCGTATGAATATCTGGTTGAAAAGTGTTTTAGGACAGACAGGGAATATTACCGGTATGGTAGCGCATGAGACCGTCCATTTCCTGCAATCTAAGGCGGTTCTTCCCATGGCCAATGCCTACTTTGGTCATCGCTTATTGATGTTTGCCATCAGAGAAGGGGCTGCTGATTTCATTGCCGAAAAAGCTGTAGGGTATCATATCAATGCCCATATCTTCAAGTATGGAGAAGCTAATGAAGAAGATCTCTGGAAGGAGTTCGAGCAAGAGATGTTGAAAAATAAGCTCAATAAATGGCTCTACAATGGAGCCAATGCCAAGGACCGGCCGGCAGATCTTGGTTATTACATTGGGTACAAAATCTGCGAGGACTACTACAGCAAGGCCAAAGACAAGGATAAAGCCTTGATCCATATCATCAGAATGAAGAACTACAAGCGCTTTTTAAAGAAAAGCGGTTATGCGGAAAAGTGGATTACCCCTCCGAAGTCCTAGTCGATTTAACACTTCGGAAGTCTTCGAGACTTCCGAAGTGTTAAATTGGCTACCCTGCCACCTCCCGAATCGCCTCAATGAAAGCATCCAAGTCAGCCATGCGAGTATACAAATGCGGCGTCACGCGCACACCCTTTACTGATTTCCGATTAATGGCCACTGTAAATATGCGATGCTTGTCGTAGAAATAGGCCGACAATTCACTCGGCGTCATACCTTCCACCGCGATATTTGCAATGGCAGAGGAGCGATCCGGCGATAGGGGTGTATTTAGGATTACACGATCCAGGTCCTTGACAGCAGAAGTCCAATAGTTCTTGAGATAATGCAATCGTGCCTGTTTTCGCTCCGGCCCTACCAGCTGGTGGAAACGGATCGCACTGGAAATCGTTAGGTGGGTGGATACGGGGTGCGTCCCAATGTGCTCAAACTTTCGAATATCATCTTCGGGAAAGGCTACATCACCGAACAATGGCCAAACTTTGGAAATCTTATCCTTCTTCACATACATAATGCCCGCCCCCAAAGGACAGCAGAGCCATTTGTGCAGGCTTGCGCCAAAATAGTCACAGTTAAGATCAGGAATTTTGAAGTTCAGCTGCGCAAAGGCATGAGCTCCATCTACGATCACTTCTACCCCATGCGAATGCGCCATATCACAGATCTTGCGCACTGGTAATATCTGGCCACTGATATTGATGAGTTGCGTCACTAACATCACCTTGGTTTTGGGGGTAATGGCTTTCTCGTAGCTTTCCACGATTTCGCTATCACTCTTGGGGTGCAATGGAACATCCACCCATTTTAATACCAAGCCATGTCGCTTGGCTCTTTGTTGAAAAGCCTCTTGCATGCTACCATAATCTTGGTCGCATAAAATCGCCTCATCCCCTGCCTCAAAATCAAGTCCAGCGATAATCGTGTCTAGAGATTCAGTCGTATTCCGCGTGATCACGATTTCTTCTGGGCCACAACCCGCCAATTGTGCCAATTGACGCTTTACCCCTTGCTTTTCTTCCGCCTGTCTTTTGCGCATATAGAAAGAGGGAATCTCATTAATCATTCGGATGTTTTCCATCTGGGCTTGCATTACCTCTAGTGGTTGAGGGCTGAAATACCCGTTTTCCAAATTGATAAAATGAGGGGACTGCCGAAAAGCTTGCTGAATCTGGAGCCAGAAAGGTTCATAGCGTGCGGCATCATAAGGCGACATTTGCTCCACTTCCTGGCGAACGATCGCCAATTCTTCTAACCAAGTATCATCGATGCCGGATAAAGCGAGTAGTCCCGTGGAAAGACCACCCATTTTCTTTATAAAATCTCTACGATCCTGTTGAGCCATACTAGTAAGGTATTTCGGTATTTGTATCAAGGTACGCAATTCAGTCCATTAGACCTCTACCCTTTTAATGAATAGTGACATCCGTCAATGGCAGGCCTGACTAAAGTTATTGCCCTTGCACAAAAAGGAGGGGATATTGTAGGTATAAGCACCAATTCTATTAACCTTAAATGCAAGCTCATGACTTCCCATCTAAGTTTCAGTAGTCAGTTCATGTTGATTAGCCTCTTTGGCCTCCTTGGCTTTATTCTACTGACGATCGGGCTTTTTAAAATATATCTAAAAACGGTTGCAAAACGCGATCTGAAAGGAACAGAGAGTAGCAGAAGGAATAAATATCGGGCCGTTGATATTCATCAATTTAGAAGTAGTTTCATCGGGCTAAGCTTAGTTCTCACCTTAGGGCTTACCGTTTTGGCCTTCAACTGGACTACTTACGAGAAGATTGTCGATGTCTCTGAATATTCCTTAGAGCTTGAAGAAGACATCGAGATCGAACCGCCTCGAAGTTCTACCCCACCTCCTCCACCGCCGCCGCCGCCACCTCCAGTCATTCAGGAGGTTCCGGACGAGCTCGTAATTGAAGAGGAACAGATGGAGTTTGTGGATCAATCTGTGGAAGCCCATACCGAGGTATTTAGACCAGATCCCATCGTGGAAAAAGAAGCAGCTCCTCCACCGCCGCCGCCGCCGCCGCCGCCACCTATGGAAGAAGAGGTAGCTGAGATCTTTAAGGTGGTAGAGCAAATGCCAAGATTCCCTGGATGTGAAGGTCTAGCCGGAAATGATCAAGAAAAGAAAGCCTGTGCTGATAAGAAGCTCTTGGAATTCATATATGAAAACATTACGTATCCACCTACGGCAAGGGAAAATTCTATCCAAGGAACGGTAGTGGTTCAGTTTGTAGTGGAGAAGGACGGAGGCATATCCAGTGCTAAGGTAGTTAGGGAAATTGGGGGCGGATGTGGAGATGAAGCCATGAGGATCATCGATTTGATGGACAAAATGTCGCAAAAATGGATCCCAGGTAAGCAGAGGGGAAGAGCGGTACGCGTCATGTTCAATCTCCCGATTAAATTCCAACTCAAAAACGCATAAGCAAGACTATAGTTTGTGTAAAGCCGACTACTCAAGGCATTGGGTAGTCGGCTATTTTTTGGTTAGGACCGAGTTATTATAGTTGCGTAAAGCTGGAACAATTGTCGGATTATGGCTACAAATCACTTGACTAACCGATCATGAAAGCGGCAATAGCAATCAACAACAGGACAATGATGAGGAAGAACCCACGCATCACGATCTTATCTCTTTTAATTCTCGCCGTCAATTCCTTAATCTCTTCCTTCAATTCTAATCCTTGGATCACCTTTTCCACCGCACCTTTTGCTTTCACACCAAATACACCGTCCTTGACGATATAATCTACTGCTCCTTTCTTCAAAACATCCACCGCCGTACCAATAGCATCCTGTGAAGAAAGCATAATCACCTTTGTTTCAGGTGAGAATTCCAGTATCTTCATCAAGGTTTGTAAGCCATTCATGGCATTTTTCTTAACCGTATCCATATGAAAATCCAATACGATGATATCGGGCCGTTGATTGATGTTAGAGATTAAATCTTCCCCATTGTAGAAGGATTTGACGTCTAGGGAATCAATTAATTTCAGCTGGCCACTCACCATTTTGTGTACCATAGGTTCGTCATCTACCAAAAAGACTTTATACATTTTACCAGAGTTATTCGTTGTACTCATTACCATAGTGAAATATTAAAAACAAGGACCGATTTAGACGGATTGGCTGTTGACGAGGCCAAGGTCCAAATCAATTCTTAGGCTATTCTGTTCATGAATTGATTTTCCTTTTCCAATTGCTCCAAACGGTCTTTGGTATTGGCCATCTTTTGCTCCCGCTTTAAATGCCCACCAAAAACAAACAATTGCGTACAAACTGTCCCTACAAAAAGAATAATGAGGCCTAAACCTATTGACTCCGTATTCCGGAAAATCATTACGGTGACCACCAGCAAGATATTTACGGCATAGAGCATTAAACTAGCCATTTTGTGGGAGGCCCCCATCGCCAAGACCTGATGATGTATATGATTACGGTCTGGTGTGAAAGGCGATTTACCAGAAGCTATTCTGATAATAAATACCCTTGATGTATCTACAATCGGAATGGCCATAATAGCCAGTACGACAACCGCCGGGGATACAAAGCCCAAGCCTGCGCCCTCTTTGCTGAAGTTCAAGAAAAATATCCCTAGAATAGAAACGGTCAAACCTAGTAGGAGTGAACCCGTGTCTCCCATAAAGATCTTTTTGGGGTATTCTCGAAAGTTATGCCGTAAAAAACCTAGTAGAGAACCACCCACCGCAAAAGCCAATAAAGCGTATTCATGCATGCCTCCCATATATAAGAGTGCCCCAAAAGTGAAGCAATTGATTCCCCCTAAACCACCCGCTAGACCATCAATACCATCAATGAGATTAAAGGCATTGGTCACGCCCACGATGAAAAGAATCGTTAGGGAATAGCTCCAAATTGGATGTAGCTCATATATACCTAAGAATCCTTGCAAGTCATATATCCGTACCCCTCCATAAGCAAGCAAAGCCGCCACCGCAATCTGAATGATGAACTTCTTATAAGCCCGCATCAAGATCAGGTCATCCTTTAAGCCCATGAAAAATAGCACCAGATAGGCTGTCAAAACATACTTGTATTCAGGAAAATTAGTAAGGTCCTTCGCCCAAAGTGTAAAAGAAATGATTACACCAATGAAGATCCCTGTCCCACCTAAACTGGGAATAGGCTTGAAATGAACCTTCCGCTCATCGGGAACGTCGAACAGTTGCTTCTTGTAAGCGACTTCTAGAATAGAAGGAATGGCCAAAAGGGTTATCAATAATCCTGAGCCAAATACCAAGGACAGTCTTAGCAAATCATTCATAATAATTAACTATACAATTTGTGGCAAGACCAGGATTTGAATAAACCTATATACGGGTAAAAGGTGGGAAAGGTTGTGGTAAAATTCGATTTGAATCAAAAATAGTAAATATTCGTATATTTTTAAACAAGATCGAATTCATAGTCAGAACTGGGCAGAACTTAAGGGCTTTATTACAGCTAAAGCCTATCAAAAAAGTCTTCTCAGTTCTCCAACAAATAACACAAAACTTAATGATCTCCCAGGAAAAACCCAAATTAGCCATCATTGGCACCGTTGGCCTACCTGCCAAGTATGGCGGTTTCGAATCCCTTGTAGAACAACTCGTAATTCACCTTGCTGACCACTATGATATGACCGTGTACTGTAGTGGAAAATTCTATCTAAAGAACGAACGAATACCTGAGTGGAGAGGAGCTAAACTCAAATATATCCCGCTGAATGCCAATGGGTTTCAAAGTATTCCCTACGATATGATCTCCATCGTTCATGCGGCCTTCCGATCAGACATTCTCCTTATCCTTGGTGTGTCCGGGTGTATATTGTTACCATTTGTAAAATTCTTCACCCGCAAGCGTTGCTTTGTGAACATTGATGGGATAGAATGGAAACGAAATAAGTGGAAAACAATCATTAAGACTTTTCTACGATACTCCGAGATACAAGCAGTTGAAGTATCAGAAGTTGTTGTGACGGATAACGAAGTCATCAAAAAATACCTGAAGGCCACTTATGACTATGATAGCTACCTGATTGAATACGGTGGAGATCAAGCCTTTCCTGTTGAGGTCAAATCGAACGATGTGAAGCAGTACGACTTTTTGAAAGGGAAGTATGCCTTTAGCGTCTGTCGAATAGAACCGGAGAATCATATCCATGTGTTGACTGACGCCATGAGTAGGCAAAATGAGCTCCCTTTAGTAATTGTAGGCAACTGGAATAATAGTGAATACGGTCGGCAGTTAAGACAACAATACAGCTCTTTTTCCCATATACATTTATTGGATCCCATTTATGAGAAAGGAGCACTCAACTTGCTACGTTCAAATTGCTACCTGTATCTCCATGGACACAGCGCAGGAGGAACCAACCCCTCGCTAGTCGAAGCCATGAACCTCGAATTACCCATTCTCGCCTACGATGTCGGATACAACAGAGAGACGACTGAGGATGAGGCCATGTACTTCAGTGATGCTCAAGGTTTATTGCACATCATCAATGACATGACTGACGATCGGGCTTGTAAGATTGCGAAGAGTATGAAAGCGATCGCAACTAGACGCTACACTTGGGAAGTAATCGCACGCAAGTACGACAACATGATGCGATAAGCTATCTAGGCATAATACACAAAAGCCAGGAGTGACCACATTCCTGGCTTTTGCTATTTCCCGCCCCATGCTGAAGCCTTCAGAATGTTGGGAACTAATTTTCCCCCATTGATGTTGTTATAGCATCATGGATACCAAATCATTACATATAGAATTGCAATTCAGAACTAGCCGTAGTTCTGGTGCCGGCGGACAGCATGTCAATAAGGTTTCAACCCAGGTTGAGCTTCTTTTTGACGTGGAGGCCTCTGCATTCCTTAGCGATACCCAGAAGGCGAGGGTAAGGAAAAACCTAAAGAATCGAATCAATAGAGACGGTATCCTTCAATTGCGCTGTAGTAGTAGCCGCTCCCAACATCGCAACAAACAATTGGTCATTCAACACTTTGATGAGCTGATTGCAAAAGCAGTGCAGGCTCCCCCTAAACGCAAGAAGGTAAAAGCCCGTCAGGCTGATCCCGCCACTCGCCTACGCAAGAAGAAACAACATAGCGAAAAGAAAGCGATGCGTAAAAAAGTGTTTATATAACAACATTATTGGCGAAAAGGCATTTAAGAAGTATTTGTTGATAAACCCCCAGTCTATAACTAACGAGAGATAAAGGCAAGAATCATCTATACGTAGAAAGCTAATATTAAATTAACATTGAGATTTTTGCGATAAGGAATACAGTGCATATCTTGCCGTTCGAAAAGAAAGATACTTAGCAGGAACAACAACCTATAGCCCAACCACGGATTCAAATTATTCACTAGACTATCTTATTAAGGACTAGAGCTTATGCTTACAAAAGAGAAGGTCATTAAAGCATTGCAGACCTTGCCAACAACATTTACACAGGAGGAGCTTCTAGAACAGCTTATGCATTTGGAAGGTGAAACTCCGAACGGGATCAAAGCGGCTCACCAGGAAGCCACAGCTGAGGCTGAAGTTCAAGGGCCTTCTGAGGATTTCAAGGAGTGGGCATCACTAGCTTAGCAGGTGCAGCTTTTCAACCCTCTTATTCCTGGTCTCCTTCTAATCGGATCGCAGCTATCAAGCGCTTTACATCTTCGGTTTGATGCAAAGCATTAAGCACGACTCTGGTGATTAAAGGATCATTAGGCCCAGGATAGGGAAAGCTAGATATCATTATATTTTCCTGCCAAAGCCCTTCCGCCAACTTATCATCTTCGCAATAATACACAGGATACCCCTCTAGATGCTGAAAAAGCTCCAACCCTTTTATACCCTCATCTAAGTAATGGATAAGACCCCGCAACTTATCCAGTTGTTCACGCCATAGGTCTTCGCTCTTTAGAAAGGCATAGAGGTAAGCGGGTGGGAATGGAGAAGCACCTCCAAAGAATGGACTTTCCCAACATTTGTCTATTATTTCTTGCTGACCTAAAATAATTCCTGCTGGCAAGCTAAAGGCCTTCCCTAAGGAGGCCAAGACTAACAGCTGGACCCAAGCAGGCATCTCTACCTTTCCGTAGATCCCCATTCCATTTGGCCCTGTAATCCCGAAGCCATGAGAATCGTCAATCACCAGATAGACCAATGGTCCTTCTGGAATCTGTCTTACCCAAGAAAAGTCGTATGCCCTAGACCTCAAGGGATCGATCGAATTAGCAAAGATGATGGTCGGTAATTTCCTATGCTCTAGTTGTTCCAACAGCCAGATACTCCATTCCTGATAATCCAAGCTTGGAGGCTGTTTTTCACCCCACAAGGCCGGATGGGTACCGGGTGCATACAAGACCTCTCCTAGATTACTCATGACCCGATGTAAGACCTGCCCCGCCAAAGAACCTGAAGAGAATAATAGACTTGCAGGAGCACTAGCCCATTCGGCAAATAGGCCTTCCACCTGTTCGAACATTTCAAAACGCAGATTGGATCTTCGCGATCCCCCAAAGTTGACGCCTAATCGTTCTATCCCCTCCAGCACCAAAGCCTTGAAGTGTGGATGTTGGTTGAGTCCTAGGTAGCCGGTGCCACTGAAGTATAAGTAGGACTGACCTTCGATCTCAACTGTCCGTCCGGGACCTACATCGGTATATCGCCAGGGAGTGGGCATCTAGTACATAGATTGAAAAATTGAACGATAATCAAGTCGACTCCAGCTGCTCGATGCTTCTGCGATAGGGAGCAAGACATTGCCAAAAACAGAAAATAGCCAATCCAGCTGAAGATAGCCCAATAATTAATATGGAATAGCGCAGCATCCCTTCATCCTGAAAAACATAATCAGTAAGCAGAGCCACAGCTGTTGGTCCCAGTCCTAAGCCAATCAGGTTGAGAAAAAACAGATACACAGCAGAGGCCTGGCCTCGCATCTCATTTGGCGTGATCTCCTGAATCGCGGCAGCTGCCAAACCAATGGGGGCTTTAGTGAGAAATAAGAAAAACCCCAATGAAACTAGCATTAAAGTCTCATTATCAAAAATCGGATAGAGTAAGCCGGTTGGAACGGATAATACAATGCTCCATAGGATGGCTCTAATCTTGGCATCTCTTTGGCCTTTCTTCAGCCAGCGATCGGCTATCCACCCCCCAAAAAACACCCCAGCCGTCGAAATCGTAAGTAACATAACCCCCATCAGAACGCCTGCTTCTCTAATACTGTAATCAAAGGTTCGTATCAAAAAAGTGGGTTCCCAAGCACCACTCCCATAGGTAAGGATAGACCAGCTTCCAATTCCCAGATTGAGATACAAATAGGTTTTGCCATGCTGTTTAAAATGA
>CAJXPD010000183.1 GCA_913057785.1 uncultured Lewinella sp.
GCAGTCCAGATGAATAAGTTTAAATCAGTTCCAGGACAAAGATGGAGGCCCAGGGGCTGTCAATCGTTCTAAAATGAAAATGTGAACAATTTGGTGAAAATCAGTCATTTTTAAGCTGAGTGATCTTCAGGGACAGGGTACATCTTAGACCTAACTTTTACCCCCTTTAACCAGCAACCAAATGGCAAGCCCCAACTCCCCTAAGACCATGGGTAAGGTGAGTATCTTTTCCATTACATTCACATATTGAGGATTAAGATCAGCTAATCTGGCTAGATGGATAATGATGTAAGCGACTCCTGCTACTAGTGTTAAATACCCTAGGACTTTCGGAGCTCTTCGGTGCAGGTTCATCAATACGCCTGTTATGATAAGATGGACTCCAAATATGACCAATCCACTAAACCAAATGACTTCGAATAATTGAAAATTCCTATATACCGTTTGATCGGATGGTTCTTCCTCGATCAAGGTTTGGATCAGATAAAATGTAGCTACTCCAAAGATCAAAGTATAGACCAATCTAAGGATACCGGTAGCTAAAGAGAGTTTTCTATTATCATCTACAAAGAAGGCGTATAGTCCATAGGAAACCACTAGATCCAAAATCAGGGTAACTAGTATCCCGACAACCATAACTTGATACAGTCCTAGGTCATTGAGGACATTATTTTTCAACTCGTCTACCTGATCGGATGTAAATAATGTAGGGAAAGCATAGCCCAGAGAATATCCTCCAGCGATCGCCATAAGCACGATGGATAGGCCTGTAATTATCGCTATTCTTCTCTTGCTGAATAAGGTGCTGTTGTTGCTGGAATTCATTTTCCTCGTTTTCCCACAAAGAAATATCCAATAGGCAAGCCAATCGTTCTGATTTTATAATCCGAACCTTTTCGCTTTGACCTCTTTTTGATAAACCTTGGGAGTTTGGCCCGTCATTTTCTTGAAAAAACTATTGAATACCGTTTTGGAGCTGAAGCCACTTTCATAGGCGAGACCAAGCAGCGTCAAGTGTTGGAGTGAGGGATCGGTAAGCTTTTGTTTGAAGGCCTCCAAACGATAGGAATTCACATATTCTGAAAAGTTCTTGTCCAGGCCTTCATTTAGTAGGCGGGATAGATGATTTGGAGAAATATCTATCATTTCAGCTAAAGCTCGAAGCGTTAAGTCCGGATCTAGATAAGGATCTTTTTCTGACATCACCTTTTCTAGCAGACTTTTATATTGTTCAATCAGTTGGCTGTCCAAAAGGGGTTGCTTGTATTGTTTCTTGCTTGAGGTATGGCTTGTTGGTTTACCCAAGATTTGCTCCATCAATTCCTGAAAACGGGACTTAGAACGAAGCGGCTTCAGGAGCGGTTCAGCAGGAAGAAAAACGAGCATAGGCAAGCGTAGGCTAATTGCCTGTTCGATCAATTGAAAAGCTTCATCCTCCTTACCTAGCGCACTTTTACTAAAGAGCAAGAAATTAAGCACTTGCCCCATCAAGTCGGTCTGCATCAAGCTTTCTAATTGAAGAATGCCTTGTGTGGCTTTATCAACATTCCCCATCATAGCATAAGCAAGCGTGGTTCCACCGAGCCTCATCACTTCATTCTCTTGCTTGGGAGGCAGCTCTTCAAAGCAATTCAGGCCTTCTTTCATTCGTCCCGCCAGCAGTTGTGCTTGACCTTTGCATACAGTAGAAGTTATCAGGTCTGGATTAAGCTTCAAAGCTCTATTAAACTGCTCGATCGACTGGGCATATCTTTCCTGGCCATAGAAAATAAACCCTTTCATGTGATGATTGACGGCAGTGAAAGGATCCAGTTGTATAGCCACTTCTACCTGCTCTAAAGCTGCTTCAAATTTTTGCTCCGCTGTCAAAGCTGAAGCCATAGATTGATAGAATTCGACCGTCGGTCTGATCTCAAAGGATTTATTTAGATGCTTATAACCACTTTGCAAATCCCATTTCTGATAAATGGCCATATGGGACAATTGCAATTGGCACTCCGGTAGCTTATCATTCAACTCAATGGCCTTATCCAGGAACGGCTTCCCTTTATTAAAGGCCTCAAAGGCCGGCATGGCTCCAATCGATCCTAGTAAAGCGTATCCAAGATGTAGTCCTAAGTTGGCCAGGGCAAATTCTGGCTGTTCTTGAAGGATGCTTTCTAGAATTGAGATGCCTTTCTCTAGATCAAGTTTGTTCATTTTCAATAAATGAAACCTGCTTTTGAGATACCGTTTGTACACTTGCACAGGCACTTCATGTTGATCCGCTAAATGGTCATCTATGTCGAAATGACCAATATGCTCCCTAAGTCTATCAGCAATCAATAGACTGATTTCATCTTGGACGACGAAAATATCGTCAAGGGAACGGTTGAAGGTTTCAGACCAAAAATGAAAATCCTCCACTACATCAATTAGCTGAGCCGTTATCCGCATCTTGTTTCCTGCCAAGCGAATGCTACCTTCCAAAATAATGGCCACATTTAACTCCTCTCCTATTTGCTGAATCGGAAGGTTTTTATTTTTGAAAAAGAAGGAAGAGGTGCGCGAAGTTACCCTTAACCCTTGAATTTTAGCCAAGGCATTAATGATCTCCTCTGTCATACCATCACATAGATACTCATTGTCCGTATTTGCACTCATATTGACAAGAGGAAGAACAGCAATGGATTTAGTGGCTATATTTCTGGTTCGTGTTTGCACTCAATTTTCCTGTTTAAGTATGGCAGTTTTCACTGGATTATTCCTTCTTCTTTTTCACGTGAATAAATATAAGTTCTTTTTGATGTAAGGAAAAGGTCCGTTTTATCCAGTTTGAACATAAATGAGTAAAGTGTCGCTATTGGCTAAAGCACGACAGCCAGTGATCCCTGATTGAATCACTGGCTGTTCCTCTACTCAAAAGCAGAAGCTATGTATCAACAACACCTGGAAAAGTACTATCGCTACTGCCTTTAGTCCGGCTTCGTATAGGTAACGATATCAATCCCAATACCGTTGGGGTCCTCGATGGCAAAGTGGCGATCGCCCCAAGGTTCATCCCGGATATCAATCTTGATATCCACGCCCTCTTGCTTCATCTTTTGATAAACAGCATCCACATCTTCTACTTCAATGGTTAGATAAACCCCTTGCCCTTGAAAGGCAGGCTGAAAAAGTGGCTGCTGAGTTGGATGATTTGGGAGGAGAAAGCTTAATTGTGCTTGCTGGTTTGGTGTATGCAACAGTAAATAGAAATCATTTTGAAAGCTTACGCCAAAGTTTAGATGCTCTTGATAAAAGGCTTTCGTGGCCTCAATATCTGCCGTAATAATACCTGCATTCATTTTCATAGTAGATGGATTGTTAGGGTGAGAATATGGGGTTGCAAAACTAAAGGCCGCTAGGGCTGCAATGAATAAGATACCTTTGTACATGATTGATCTTTTTTTATAACAAATCTCCGGTATCTGAGAAAGGAAGTATTGTAAAAAACGGACATACTGACGTTGAAATAGTTCGGGTATCCGAACTTATTTCAAGTGCAGTATGTCTTGACGTTGGAAGGGTTCGGGAATCCGATCGTATTTCAAATGTATTATGATGTTATCGCAGAAAATTAATCCAAGGCTTTGTTGGGTGTTAAACCGTAGAAGTGTTTGAATTCCTTGATGAAGTGGGCCTGATCATAATAGCCGACATCGTAGAAAAGTTTGTCTTGCTTTAAGGCTTTGCGCGAGGGCTTGGCTTGTAAGAACTGTTGAAATCGGACCACCTTGCTGAAGGTCTTAGCGGAGTCGCCCAAATAGAAGTGGAAGCGTCGGCGTAGTTGTCTTGGACTTAGGCCCGTATTGAGTTCGGCTAATGAGATCTGGCCCCTTTGCTCTAGAATCAACTTCATGGCTTCTAGTACCCGAGGATCCTCTTGCAGTGGAGCAGCCACCAATTTTTCCAAAAAATATTGATCTAAGGTTTCTCTAAGGATAGAAAACTGCTGTGCCTCAACAAATCGCCCGGTTAGGAAATCCGATAATTCAGGCACTACTGCTTGTAGATCCTCAAAACGGTTGGTCAAGGTTGAGGCATCTACGCCAAAGAATCGGGGAAAGCCCGCCGGTAAAAACCGAACTCCGATGTAGTGAAAATAAGGCCCAATGGGAAATTCAATGTAGGAGGTGGATAGCCCTGTGATGTAACTAGCAGAAGGATTGTTCATTTCCATCAAAAGATCCATGCAGCCGTCCGCCACTACTCGATAGCAGAAATCGGCTTGCAGGGGCCGCTCTGTTTTTAATTCCCAGTAGCAATAAATCAATTGCTGCAACCTAAGGTCAGGAAGATACTCTTGATAAAAAACCTCATCCTGCGCCGACTGTTTGACCGCTGGCTGGATGGGCTGATATAAATCTCTTAATCCTTTAACGGACATAAATATCAGGATGAAGCAACTAGCTCATCAAACAAACGCTTTACCTGCAAATCGCCAAACCCATAGATACTCTCTTGTTTGTGAAAGGCCTGAAAGACGGGTCCAAATTCGCGGGTATCTAATTCCTGCATAATCTGAAGCAGGGCTTGCTTGGGGCGCCCTAGGCTATTGGCTTGAGGTAAGCGATCCCGATGCGCTTTTATGGCTCTGGATAAAAAGGGAAAGTCTGTTTTCAGTGGAGCCACCACTTCTAGCATAGCCTCAATTTCATTTTTCTGATACAAGGGCCAGAGTCTGCTCAGCTGAGCAAATGCATATTTGGAAAGTGCCGTTGGATTTTCAAAAGCTTTCAACAAGTCTGCTTCACTCATTCCCCCAAAACCATATCGGATATCCGCAGTCGGCAACACCCAGGAAAGCTGGATATCAACCCCCGTCTGCTTTAACAAATGCAAAACAAACCAACAATTTACCTGGCAGAACAAATCTTCCTCAAACCATAGGTTGACCGCTGCTCCGGCTTCAATCTGTTGCAATTGCTCAAATTCTGGTACTACCTTCTCATAGTACTTTCCTGGATCGGAATCCCCGTAGGCGGTGCTTAGGAATTCAGCGCGTTCTTTGTAAAATGAGGAAAGATTCGTGCTGGTGATTGGGCCATCTACTAAGCATTCCCTAGCTACAATCAGCTGGCCAGTAATCTTGCCCTCTAGCTGACTTTTGAGGGCATCTCCATTTAAGATGTGGTATAACATATGGTCGGTGATTCTTGTCCTTCAAACTTAAGGAAGATATGGGTGAGGTGCAAGTGCTGTTGGAATACTTTCATGTGTCTGTGGATAGTCAACTCACCTTAAATCCTTATACTCGATATTATAAGTGCATTGAGGCATACATCAATGGAATCGTCATCAACTGAATCAGATTGATAATAGCTCAAACCGTGCATACTAGCACTACAATTACGATAACTAGGCCATGCCCCACAGATTCCCTATATTGAGACAAATTTAGGGCTTGAAGCCAATGAAACGCCTACTGACATTACTGCTTTGCCTTATGATTAACCTTGCGATGTCTGCGCAAGGTGGCTTCTACTATCCCCTTCCTGGAGTTGACAATTCCGAATACCAAGAATTAGATAGCTTGTTGAGTTTGTCGGAAAGAGCTATGTTCGACAATCTACAAGAGTCCAAGCGATTGGCGGAATTAGCTATTGAACAAAGCAAAGATAAAGGTGCGCCTCGGCGCGTAGGATATGGCTATTTCTTCAAGGCGATGACTTCCATGGCTTTTGGAGATTGGTTGGATGCAGAAAAAGACTTCCAAATAGCCATAGAAACCTTCCAGGGTATTGGCGATTCCCTATCGGTAGCCTTAGGGTACGATAGGATCGGTTATGCCTTCCGTAATCAAGGCCTATTTGCAGAAAGCTTGAAGTATCATTTGTTAGGCTTGAAACGCCGAGAAGCTTTCGGAGGGACCTCTCTAGACATCGGCAATTCATACGCCAGCGTGGGTGGTATGTACTACCAACTTAGAGAGTACGACTCGGCCTTAATGTACTACCGAAAAGGCTTTTCCCTGCGATCCGCCGCCAATGACACCATGAGTATAGCGCTATCGATGAAGGGCCTAGGGCGCCTGTATCGGACGATCGCAGTGTATGACAGCGCACAGTACTACCTAACCAAGTCTTTGGATCTATTCAAATACGCTGGGAGTATCACCCATATTTTTGACAACCAAAAGGAATTGGGACTTCTTTATCGTGCCCAGGGGAGGTATGAACAGGCCGAACTTTCATTCTTAGAAGGGTTAGAAACAGCACAGGCTGTAGGTAGTGCAGGCCGGGCGGCTGACGTTTGTCTGGAGATTGGCAAACTGTACTTAGAAACCAAAGAAGTCGGGAAAGCCCGGGAGAATTTTGTCAAGAGTCAACAGATCTTTGAAGAGACACGTGACCTGGAAGGTTTGCAGGAGGTACATGTGCTACTGGCAGATTTAGCCCAGGAAGAAGGCAACATGGAAGCCGCGCTAGGCTACCTTGAGCTCGCCGCCAGTTACAAAGATACTTTCTACACCAGTAATTCCAATCGCAGATTAGCGGAGCTTCGAACGAGATTTGAAACGGAACAAACCGCTACAGAGCTTGAAAATTTGCGCCAACAAGAGCTATTCCGCACCCGAGAACGCAATGTCCTCTTTTATGGTGTCATTACCTTAATACTCTTGCTAGCGGCTCTCTTTTATGCGATTATCCAGCGGATTCGCGCCTTTCGCAATCTCTTAACGGAAAAGCATAAGACCGACGCACTGCTTAAGGAGAAAGAAGAGCTGGTTGAGAACCTCAAAAACACCCAAGCTCAACTCGTACAATCGGAAAAAATGGCTTCCTTGGGGCAATTAACGGCTGGGATTGCCCATGAGGTCAACAATCCGATCAACTTCATTTCCTCCAGCTGCTATGCACTCGAATCTGATGTCGAGGAGCTCATGCCTTATCTCGACCCTGAAGCCGAGAACCCACTCACGATCAATGAGGAAAACAAGCCGGAACTAGGCTTCCTAATGAAAGAGATTCAACAGTTGATCAACAGCATTAAAAGAGGAGTTTCTCGCACGCAAGCTATTGTCTCCAACCTAAGCAGTTTTTCCCGTAAATCTGACGGAAAATTCGAATCAACCAATCTACACGAAGGTCTTGATTCAGCCATTACCATCTTAAGTAGCAAGATCAATGACCAGATTGAGGTGAAGAAAAACTATGGAAAAATCCCAGAGGTTGAATGTCAGTTTCTTCGTATCAACCAGGTCTTCCTAAACCTGATCAATAATGCCATCGACGCCATGAAAGATGGCGGAGAACTCACTATCTCAACTTCTTCTTTAGCTGATCAAGTGCTCATCAAAATCAAGGATAGTGGAGTGGGTATTCACACGGATGTATTAAAGCGAATTTTCGAACCCTTTTATACCACAAAAGAGATTGGCAAAGGTACAGGCTTAGGACTCTCTATAAGTTATGGGATCATCCAAAATCACAATGGTCGAATTGCTGTACAGAGCGAACTAGGAAAAGGTTCCGAATTCACCATCTATCTGCCGGTTAAACAAGATTTAGCTGCAGATTAGCTCCTTCGCTTGCCCCACCACAGTAACAAAACCCAACACTCACCGTATATACCTGCGTTCTCTCTTCAACTCCCCCTCTTTATCTAATTTTTTGGAAAAGTATAGTAAGTACCCTACTTTTAGAAGCATAAAGAAAATTTCGGGAGTATATCTCAGTTATTTTCACTGTATTAGCTGTTAGTGCTCGTTCTACTCCTATTTCACGTGCAGTCGATTCGCGAAGCACCGACCACAAACACAACCTAAAACCTCGAACTACTATGAGCCTAAGCCCAGAAGACAAGGTCATTATCTGGATTATTTCCCTTGGTATTTTCATCGGTCTTACCATGTATATTGGCGGAAACGTTTCCCAAGCGATTCAGCCCTCCCCTATCCTCGTTGCCGTATTCATTGCCATTGGTTTTTCGGCAGCTATTTATCGGTTTTTGGGCGGATTGGAGGGTTCAGGCATGAAGGTAGGACCCGCGAGGTTAGCTGGTACCGCCGCCGCATTCCTGGCGATCACCTGGTTTTTAAACCAAAGCTTGGAAAAGCAATGGGTTGGTTCAACGGGTTCAGCAAAAATAGATCTTCAGCAACTCGGTTTTTCCTCCATGGATTGGGTACCTGTTAATAAACGATCCGGCCGGCCGGTCAAGGTAGAGTTAACCCTGCAAGACAGTATCATTCGGGTAATAGAACCTGATGGTCTGAATTTTGCCAATCGGAATCTGGTTCTGGAAAAACCACAAGAAAGCTCCTCCAATTTTGCCTTCAACATTAAAAGCCTGTTTGAAGGAGAAAGCCTCATGTTGGGGGGAATTAACCAGCAAGAACTATCTAAAAATAAGCTCTTCAGCTCTTTCGGAGACAATGACAACATTCTTTTCACCAGTGATAATCTTCCACCGAATAAACGGAACGTATCCGTAGCCCGTGAGCTTCCCTTTCTGATTAGTACCGGTGAATATTCACAAAACCTAACTCGTTTCACTTTGGTAGATCGCCAAACGAAGGATCCCATTTTAGAATCTTCTATCCGGCTCCGAGGAGGAAAGATCTATGAAGTGAAAGATAGAGTCTTTCTGATTCTCATTACTCAGGTTGACCATACCGCACAACGTAAGCGCGATGAGCCTTACGCCAAGTTTGGAATCATTGAATTAAACCCTTCCTAATCGTTCGGCAGGTCTTATATTTGCGGGTAGGAAACATTAAGCAATGTGACAAAAGGGAAACCCGTATTTACTTATCCGAAATCTGCGCTGTTACAGACGCACATTAAGTTATACTCCTGGATGTCGGCTGAAGAGTCGGGTTTTGAGGAGCACATCACCTACTATCCCAACTACACCTCTACGATCAATATCTACAAGAATACGGAAGTAGAATATGATGAAATAAGGCGTACGCATCGTCCTTCCACCACAGAAAACTTCAAACTCATTTTTGTCGGAAAGTTCAATCGCTCGAGAGAAATACACACCTTCGGCCCGTACCAAAAACTAACCATCGTTTTTCACCCCTTAGGTCTAAATCACTTTGTAAAAGGACCACTAGGTCCCCTCATCCAAGAACATTTTTCCTTTTTTGACTTCTATGGGGGAAAACTGAATCAGCTGCTACCTGAACTCTTTTCCAATGCTAAGCTAGAGGCTAGAAGTCAGATTTTAGATAACTTCTTCCTGTCTCAGTACCTGGAGTTCAAAGAAGAACGGCTTAAGCAAGCAGTAAAACTGATTTTGGAAGCAGAAGACACCCTAAAAGTACAGGACATCGCAGATCAACTGCAAGTCAGCAGAAAGACTTTACTACGATTATTCCGGAAGCACTTGGCGTATTCAGTGGAAGAGTACATTTCGGTGGTAAAGTTTCGAAAGACCATGATCAACTATCAATCCAAGGTGGGCAGGCGCAATCTTTCCCAGATTGCTTTGGAAGGTAACTACTACGATCAATCTGACTTCTATAAAAACTTCAGATTAAAATGTGGACAAAATCCGAGTCAGCTTTTTCAAGAGCTAAAGACGATCGATGATGGCTTATTCTGGAAACTATCGAAAAGCGACCCTTCCAGTCAAGAAACCTCTTAATTAATCATACAATGCAGAGAACCATAAGGTAATCGCCTTTTCCGGCCAATTCACCACCACCGGTAGATCTTCAGGCGTAATACCAGGGCGAATAATACCTAGCTGGTTAAAGCCTTTGAATAATTTCAACTCCATCTCCCAAGGATAACCATCATGGTGTGAAAAATAAGCAGTGGTTGGCTCCTGAATTCTCTCCCAGCTGAACCAATTATCAGCATCGAATTCATAAAACCATAGAGCTAAGGCATAACCCGCAGCGGGCGTACTGTTGGAATAAGTGTCGATATAAGCCGAAGATAGCACGCTGGCCATTTCGTTGATCTTCTTTTCTTCTACCTCTCTTTCAATAGCTATTTCTCTAACCTTGGCTACCACCCAAGCTCTCAATGCGGTTTCATCATTAACAAGTTCGTTAAAGGTTTCCACCTCATCAAAAGTGGTCTGAAAATACTCCAGCGGCCAATTCTCTCGGAAAATGATATTGTCATTATACATCCGGTCTTGGAAGCTCTGAGCAGCAGGAGTGCCAAAACTATAAACCAAATCCTTTAGAGTACCTTCTCCTACCCCGGGAATGGCATCAAATTCTTCAAATTCCCGGAACCTCCGCCAGCGCAAGTTGTTTCTTTCCCGCAGAATACGCGCGGCCAAGGTAGGGCCGATGGTGCGACCAGCTCCATCCGATGGATCATCTTTAATCGGCCCGTTTATTATTTCATCAATGCTTTGCACGCGGTTGAAAAAGCCCAGGATTCGGTTGGCTACCCAGGTAGGAATATTTGCTGCCATGGTGTTTGGTTTGGTTTTTAATGGACCTGCTCAAATTAAGGGGAATATCGCATATATGCGAGTGCTTTGTTTGTCTAAGAAGTTGTTTAATAATACCTCACTGGCCGCGATGAAGCTCTTTTTGCCTCACTTTTCGGTTGTTTATCGTCACGTAGCGCCACTATGTTCCTCAAAACAAGCCTCAATTGCGGCAAAAACCTTCTCCATTTCGACTCAGCAGTCATTCTTAAACAACTTCTAATTGTAAAATATATATCAACTTCGTTCTCCAATTAATTTCTTAAATTCAGCAGCGTAAAAACGAAAATCAACTTTATGAATCCCATCGTTCAGATTTCCCTGGATATCATTAATCTGGAGGAGGCCCTGGCTACTGCTGCCATGGCCTTAGAAGCCGGTGTCGACTGGCTGGAAGCCGGCACACCGCTCATCCTTGCCGAGGGTATGCATGGCGTAAGAGCCATGCGTCAACGCTGGCCGGAGGTGCCTATTGTGGCAGATCTAAAGACCATGGATGGCGGGTGGCTCGAAGCCGAAGTGATGGCTAAAGCTGGCGCCACTCACGTCGTGGTCATGGCTCGCGCCCACCCCGAAACCATCAAGGAGGTGGTTAAAGCGGGGAGAGATTTGGGGGTGAAGGTAATGGGAGACAACCTAGGTTGTGAAGACATGGTGGCGGGAGCCAAACTCCTGGAGGACATGGGCTGCGATTATGTTATTCACCATATTGGGTACGATGAACGGCGGGGTATTGCAGCAAGAGGACAGCGGATGCCTAGCCCTTTAGATCAGCTGCGAGAAGTGGTAGCAGCCGTAGATGTTCCTGTTCAGGCCGTAGGCGGCTTAAGCATTGAGCAAGCGATCAGTACCCCAAGCTATGGCGCACCTTTGGTCGTCCTGGGCGCACCGCTCACCATCGATGCCGACGCCTTCAAAACGGCTAAAGGCGACTTGAAAGAAACCTTACAACTCATCTGTGATAAAGTGCATGCTTATGGAGACAGCAGTAGTTAATTTCTCGCCAGAAAAATATAGCGTTGAGCTTCGTCAAATTCCAAAACCGGAGATAAAGCCGGATCAAGTTCTGCTGGAAGTCGCGGCAGTTGGCGTTTGTGGTAGCGATCTACATCAATGGACCGCTGATCACAGTTGGCCGGTAAATTATCCCGTTGTACTCGGTCACGAATTTTCCGGACATGTGGCCGCCCTTGGCAGTGCAGTGGAAGGCTGGAAAGTAGGTGATCGGGTCGTAAGTGAAACGGCGGCTGTGATCGATTTACAATCCCCATTGAAGCATGCCGGTAAGTATAACCTAGATCCAACGCGCAAAGGATTCGGATATGGCGTGGATGGGGCTATGACTAAATATGTAAGTGTGCCAGCTAGATGCTTGCATCAAGTACCAGACTCCTTCCCCATGGAAAAGGCAGCTCTAACCGAGCCCTGCTGCGTGGCCTACAGCGCTACCGTTGAAAATGTAAGGATCAAACCCGGGGATATGATTGTGGTGATCGGTCCAGGTCCCATCGGTTTGCTTTGTGCGGCTTTAGCCAAACTCCAAGGCGCCATCGTTGCTGTAGCCGGATTAGAAAAGGATGCGGCTCGATTGGAGATTGCCAAAACCTATGGTTGTGATATCATCATTGGAGATTATACCGAATGGATCAAGCAAGGCGATGGTTTGGGAGTGGACGGGGTGATTGACGCTGCAGGCGTCTCTAGCACCTTGAAGACCGCCATTGACATTGTCCGGCCTGCGGGTTGGGTGAGCAAAGTAGGTTGGGGCCCTCAGCCCTTGAATTTTTCAATCGATCCTTTGGTGCAGAAAGCCGTCACCCTACAAGGTAGTTTTAGCCATAATTGGCCGATGTGGGAGCGAGTACTTCGTCTTTTATCGACGGGGATGCTGAATATTGATCCTATTATCGGAGGAGAGTGGGGTTTGGGGGAATGGAAGGAAGCCTTTCATACGATGCATTCCGGTGAAATTGTCAAAGCAGTGCTTCGTCCATAATCAAAATACAAGCTAACACTATGGGTAGACTGGATGGAAAAATTATTCTGATCACTGGGGCTACTTCCGGTATTGGTGAGGCGGCTGCTCGAATGTGTCTTCAAGAAGGCGCGAAAGTGATGATCCATGGTTTGCATGTAGAGGAGGGACAAGCCTTGGTGAAGGAGCTAGGACCAAACTCAGCCTTCCACCAGGAAGATCTACAGGACCCTGCATCCATAGAACGCTTGATGACAGCTACCATAGCTCAGTTTGGTGACTTGCATGGCCTCGTTAACAATGCAGCCTTCATTGTACGCTCTAATTTAGACAGCACAAACATTGATCTGTTTGATCAGGTAATGGCTGTAAACGTCCGAGCGCCCCTTTTCCTCATAAAAGCTGCTCGCCCCTATCTGCGCCAAAACCAAGGAAGCGTGGTCAATATTGGATCCGTCAATGCCTACACTGGCGAGCCCCGCCTCCTCCCCTATGCCATCTCCAAAGGGGCCTTGATGACCCTTTCCCGTAACCTAGGTAATGTGCTGCCAGCCGAAGGCATCAGAGTAAATCACTTTAACCTAGGCTGGGTCCTAACGCCCAACGAATACAAATATAAGTTAGCAGATGGTTTGCCTCCGGATTGGCCTGAAAGGCTAGATAAGGATGAAATTCCAAGTGGAAAAATGACCTCTCCCGAAGACATTGCCAAACATATCGTCTTTTGGCTAAGCGATGAAAGTAGACCCATTTCCGGGACGGTTATGGAACTCAATCAATACCCGGTTATTGCCAGAATACCCTTAAAAGAAGGAGATCATGAATCGACCTAAATTAGCCGCCTTTCCCAAAGCCTACATGGATGCGCTATGTGTAGATAATTCCATGTCCCTACAAGAATGGATAGAGTTAGGTGCCCGGCTCGGGGTAGATGGGCTTGAGTTTTATAGCGGCTTCCTAGCCCTCCAAGAGCCTAAGAATTGGCCCCATTACAAAGCATTGGCTGCTGAGCATGGCCTGAGCATTCCTATGCTGTGCTGCTCGCCCGATTTCACGCATCCAGATCCCGATTTTCGGGCGGCAGAAGTAGAAAATGAGAAGTATTGGATTGAAATGACGGCCGCCTTAGGTGGTTCCTACTGCCGGGTCCTATCTGGACAAGCTAGGCCGGAAGTTAGTCGAGAGGAAGGCATTCAGTTCACCGTAGAAGCTATTGAGGCCTGCTTACCTTTGGCAAAGCGTCATGGCATAACCTTGATTATTGAAAACCATTACAAGGACAATTACTGGACCTATCCGGAATTTGCTCAAATGAGCGATGTCTTCTGTGACTTAGTTGGGCGTATCGAGGACCCCAATTTTGGCGTTAATTATGACCCGAGTAATACCATACTTGCAGGAGAGGACCCCATTGAGTTATTAGAAAAAGTAAAGGAAAGAGTGGTGACCATGCACGCCTCAGACCGATATTTGGCGCACGGTACAATCGAAGATTTAAGAAAAGTAGAAAACAGTAAAGGCTATGCCGCTTTGCTCCGACATGGCGAAATTGGTAAAGGATTAAATGATTACGATCAGATTTTCACCATCCTAAAACAACAAAACTTCAACGGCTGGATCAGCATTGAAGATGGAGTAGATGGCTTTGATCAATTGCAACGATCTACCAATTTCCTAAAAAAGAAAATCTCCGAACATTGGTCGTGATTCTACCCACGTTCGTCCGAGATTGACAGCCGTTGAGACGATTAAACCAGGAATTAACACCTTTCTTACAACCAAATCTGTTCTTAGCCTGTTTACTGTACAAATTCCGGTTATCTAACTGATAACCTCTTATCCTGCGTGTACCATCTAATTTGATGGCTATCCTATAATTGAAATCTACAATACAGTCTATAACGCCGATTTGAAAACTTGGTTCAAACTCGGGCATGAGCTAGTACCTGCTTAAGAAGGTGTACTAGGATTCCCCAGTAATTAAATCTTTGTTTTCCAAATCGGAATTATTCATTTCACTCTTAAAGTCTACGCTTTATTGAAAACTTTTCTCGTATGAATGTTAAAACCCTAATGCTGTTAGTCCTATTTCTGACAGCAGGTGTAACTGCTTTCTCCCAAGAGAATTTCACCGTAAGTGGCTACATCAAAGATGGAAACAATGGTGAAACACTTATCGGAGCCACAGTCTTTGTGAAAGAACTGAATGTCGGCGCTACTAGCAACGAATATGGCTTCTACTCCATTTCGATCCCGGCCGGGACCTATACTTTCGAGTATGCCTACCTGGGTTTCGAAACGCTGGCAAAGACCATGACACTTAATGCTAATATTACCCAAGATATTGAGATGGGGTCATCTGCGGCTCAGCTGGCCGAAGTAGTAGTGGTGTCAGAGGCCAAAGATCAGAATGTCTCAAATATCGAGATGAGTGTAAATAAGCTCGATATTCAAACCATCCAAAAGATGCCCACCCTCCTAGGTGAGGTGGAGATCATCCGAAGTATCCAATTGCTCCCGGGGGTAAGTACAGTGGGGGAAGGAGCAACCGGCTTTAACGTACGTGGTGGCTCCATTGATCAGAACCTCGTGCTTTTGGATGAAGCTCCAGTTTATAATTCTTCGCACCTCTTCGGTTTCTTTTCCGTTTTTAACCCAGATGCCGTAAAGGACGTGAAGCTATACAAAGGTGGTATTCCCGCCCGTTATGGGGGCCGTTTGTCTTCGATTTTGGATGTAAGGATGAAAGAGGGGAACAGCAAGAAGTTGGCATTAAAAGGAGGTATAGGGACAATTTTCAGTCGCTTCTCGGTGGAAGCTCCCATTGTAAAAGACAAAGCTTCCTTTATTGTGGCGGGTCGACGGTCTTACATTGACTTGCTTGCCGGTCCTTTCCTCTCTGGCGGACTAGAAGGTTCTGTTCTAAATTTCTACGACCTTACCTTAAAGACTAATTACAACATCAACGAAAAGAACCGCCTTTTCCTATCTGGTTACTTTGGTAGAGACAATTTTGGATTTGGAGAGGCTGCCGGTTTCAACTGGGGGAACGGTACTGCGACCTTACGCTGGAACCATCTTTTCAATGACAAACTCTTCTCCAACATTACCCTCTATTATAGTGACTACGACTATGAAATTAGCTTTGGGGAGGATGCTACCAATAGCTTTGATTGGAACGCACAGATCGTGAATTATAGCATTAAGCCTGAATTGACTTACTTTCTCAACCCTAAGAATGTGTTGCGCTTCGGTGGTCAGGCAATCATTTATGACTTCGAACCCGGTAATGCTATTGGCGTTAGTGAAGGAGAAGCCACTGATATTGGTTTGGACAAGCAATACGGACTAGAAGGAGGAATATACATAGAGAATGAGCAAGATCTGGGCAGCCAGGTAAAGATCAATTATGGTTTGCGATTTTCTTTGTTTAACTACTTGGGTGAAGGGCGTGCCTACGAATACGGAGATGCTCCAGCAGGTACCAGACGTCCGGTGACTTCTTTCCAGGATTTTGATCAATGGGAATCCATCCAAACCTATTCAAATTTCGAACCTCGTTTCTCCATCCGGTACCAAATGACACCTACTGCTTCTATCAAGGCAAGTTATAACCGGATGGCACAATACCTTCATTTAGTCTCCAATACGACTGCTTCCACGCCAGTAGATGTGTGGACACCAAGTACCAACAACATCAAACCTCAGCTAGCAGACCAGGTGGCCCTTGGTTATTTCCAAAACTTCAAAGACAATTTGTATGAATTCTCTGGAGAGATCTACTACAAGTCAATGGACAACCTAGTGGACTACATTGACGGTGCGGATTTATTGCTCAACGAGTTCTTGGAAGGAGATCTATTGACGGGTAAAGGCCGCGCTTATGGGATGGAGTTGATGATGAAAAAGAATGAAGGTAGATTTAATGGCTGGGTGAGTTATACACTAGCTCGTTCGGAAAGGTTAGTAGAGGGCGTGAATGAAAACGACTGGTATCCCTCTCGTTTTGATCAAACGCACAACCTTAGTCTAACCGCCTTTTACGAGCCTGGTAAACGCTGGACCTTCAGTTCTAATTTTGTGCTGATTTCTGGTACGCCGACTACCTTCCCAACTTCCCGTTTTGAGCAACAGGGTTTTGTTATCCCACACAATGCTAATAATACGCGGAATAATGTGCGGATTCCAGTATATCACCGATTAGATCTTTCGGCCACTTTAGAAGGCAAGAAAAATGAGGAAAGAAGATGGCAAAGTCAGTGGGTATTCTCCATTTACAATGTCTACAGTCGTCGAAATCCATTCTCGATCTTTTTCCGACAAGATCAGAATCGAGTCCCATTCGGACAGGCCGTAAATACGGAAGCTGTCAGACTATCGGTAATTGGAAACTTCATCCCTGCTGTTTCTTACAATTTTGAATTCTAAATCACGCGCTTGCGCCATTATTCAAAGCTCTTATTATGAAAACGAATATCAGCATGCTATATAAAAGACGATTGTTTCAAGTGTTGGCCCTGCTAGGCCTAAGTGTGGGGCTATGGAATTGCCAGGACACCATTGACGTAGCTTTGGACGATGCCCCTCAACTATTGGTTGTCGATGCTTGGCTCAACAATCTACCGGAAACACAAACAGTTCGTCTAACGCTCACTCAGCCTTATTTTGACAATCAGCTATCCAACGGGGTAAATGATGCCACCGTTACCATGGTGGATGACCAGGGAAATATGACTACCTTTCAAGGTAAAGGTGATGGGAACTACACCTGGACGCCTACGGGAGAAGAAGGCATCGGAGAAGTAGGGCGGACCTATACCCTAAATATTGATTGGAATGGTAAAACCTATACAGGCACTACTCCTATGGCTGATGTCCCTCCTATTGATTCCATTACCCAAGAGTTTAGAGTAGATGACCTCAGAGGTCCTGATGGTATCTATTGTCAATTCTTTGCTAGAGATCTACTGGGATTAGGCAATGCCTACTGGATCAAAACCTATAAGAATGGACAATTTCTGAATAAGCCGCAGGAGATTAATATCGCTTTTGATGCTGCCTTTTCACCGGGTGCTGAGGCAGATAACCTGATCTTCATTACACCGATCCGGGAAGCCGTGAATAGGTTTCCTGATCCTGATACCGATGACAACGACGAAGTCGCTCCTTGGAATCCCGGAGATAGTATTCATGTAGAATTGCATTCCATCACTTTGACAGCTTTCCGCTTTCTTACGATCGCCAGAGATCAGATGACCAATGGTGACAATACTATTTTTGCCATTCCTCTGGCTAATACGAAGGGCAATATGAGCAGTAGTCAGGCTGATGAAGATGTTTTGGGCATGTTCAACATGGCTGCCGTTTCTAGTCTAGGAGCTCGAATTGAAGAGCAATAAGCTATAGGTAGTCTATTGCGGTGGTCTTCTCCTTGGTTCATCCTTTTCGCTCAATGGAGTGCTTAAAGGGGTGATCCAAGGAGAGGAGCCAAATACCGGACGAGCCACCGATGTCAGATCTACGCCAGGATCGATTAGCTGCTGATAAGCTCGACCATTTAAGGAAGCCTTGGAATCGGCGAATACCGCAACATCCTGCCCTTGCGCCGCAAACTGATCCTTGAGATGATCTGCAAACTGCCAAATCAAATAGGGATGGATACTCATCTTCCGATATTGCCAAGGTAGGATCATCGTTCGTGGATCCACGATCTGGGTCATCCCAGAGTCCTTATCTTTTACTATAAAATTAATCCGTCCTTTCTTTTCTCTCAGCTTCATGTGCCAGGAAAACCGGTGACCTTCTTCTGTCCAGTTTACATTACCAGGGAAGAACAAGAACCGTAAAGGCACAGCTACCTGAATCAACATCCATACGGCAATGCCTCCTAGGATTAGCCGATGACGACTATTTAAGGTCGCGGGAGCGAGTAAAGCCTCACGACTGGGATAGCGCATGGGCCACTTCCCGCCCAAATTCTGGAATAATTTCCTTGGCCAGCTCGGTGAAAAGTAGAGCGTGGAAGCAACAATCATAAACCAGGGGAAGATCCCAATATTGAATATGGTCGCATTCATCAAATGAAAACCTAATAAAAGTAGGAAGGCTATCGTACGAGTCCGCTTAAACAAGAGCGCAGGCACCACCAGTAAATCTAAGAGTAACCCTCCATAAGACATACCATAAGCGACAATTGGCATCTCAAAAAAGCTCCCTAACTTTCCACTGGCAACACTTCGCTGTAACCAGCCTTGCAATGGCTCTCCTTGCAACCAATCTGGCGTAATCTTGGCAATGCCACCGAAGAAGTAGGGCACGGCCACCATCAATTTTGCAAACCACAAAGCCCAAAGCGGGACAGTTTCAGATCCTTTTTGTTTTCGCCAACGAACGTCCAAGGAAGCAGATCGATTCAAGGGCAAGAAGATCATCACGAAGGACAAGAGAACGACCAAGTAGAAGTGATTCAAATAGCGAGTTTGTTCCAATAGAAACATGTAGGAAAAAGACAAGAAGAAAGCTACCGTCGCCACACGATAGAACAAGCCCGTCATGATACAAATACTGAGAATGGCCATCCCAATAAATAGAATCGTCATTCCACTCCCAGGCAAGGGGCTCAAGAACTCGAATGGCCAATAATTGAAGTTATAGGCAGGCCGAGTAAACATTTCGCTGATCCAACCTTTAGATAGATAGCGCAACATTTCCCACAACATAATTAGTCCAAAGAATATGCGGAAGAAAATCAGCGATGAGGCATCTACTTGCCTAAACCATTGCGTAGCTTTTCCTCTCCCGAGAATCTCATTGAGCTCACCTGTTGCTAGTAATTTCCCGAGATGTTGTGATTTATCTTTTGTTGATTTCTGTACTTTCTTCTTAGACTTAGGTTTTGACTTGGCCATCTTACTAAAGCTTAATTTGTTGGTCTCCCTTGCATCAATAAAAAGGGTTGCTACGCAAATGTATAGCATTCTAGCTAATTTCATCTATCAGGAGTGGCTAAACAGCTTCTTGACTGGTAGATAAAAGCCCCCTTTGTGGTTAGAAGAGGAGAATGGTTTCTCCCTCAACCCTAGTTCCATCCTACCTAGCTAATCCCACAAATATGGAAGAAAACTGGCGTTTTTAATGGAATGCCTTTATCTTGCAAGAGGTCATCTCGACCACTTACTCATCAACAAAAGAGAACTGCAGCCTATCCAGACGGCCATCAGGACTTCCTTACCTACTTGACAACAAATCCTTGCTGCTTCCAACAGCATGACTACCACTGCACACCAATCAAGACAAGACTACGCCCTTGTTCTTAACCTTTTAGTATTCCATCATGAGACATTTTATTCTGGGCCTAATCATTGCTCACGGTACTCTTTTCTTATCGGCTGAAACATCATTGAGAGGATTGGTCAAGTTGCAAAGTAGTGGATCAAAGCCTTTAGTTGGTGTGGAGGTAAGCGCCTTTGGAGCCAACTCTGCCTATACCAATAGTCAGGGTCAATTTGAATTACTCTTCCCTAACAAGCGAGCGGGTGATGCCGTGACTTTGATCATTCAGAAACAAGGATTTGAGCTGATTAATGAACGGGAAACTTCCAAAGTGGTATTGCGAAATGATGTTGACGATCCCATTACTATCGTTATGAGTAAGGCAGGGGAACGAGATCAGCAAGCGCTTTCCTATTACAATATCTTTAGTCGAACCATCTCTCAAAGCTTTGACAAGGACCTGAATAGGATCCAACGACAACTGGATAAAGTCCAAGATGATCAAGAGAAGCGAAAAGCACTTCAGACGGAGATTGATGAACTTAAAGAAGAACGCTACGAGTTATTGAATCAAGTAGAGAATCTTGCAAAAGAATTGGCACAAGTAGACCTCGATCAAGCCTCTGATTTGACCAATGAGGTGATGACTCAGGTAGAGCAAGGGAATATTAGAGCAGCGCTAGATATCCTCAGTGATCAAGCCCTAGAAAAGCAATGGTTTACAATCAAGAACCAAGAGATCAAGCTGGATTTTGCCAAGAAGCAAGCCATTGAAGTCTACCTTGTCAAAGCCAATTTACAATTGGGGATGGGCAAACGGGAGGAAGCCTATTCAACCTACTTGAAAGCCCATGAGAAAGACAGTACTCACTACCTTTTAAATATTAAGATCGGGAAGTTCCTTTCTCAGCAGCACCATAGTCATAAAGCGATCAGCTACTTTCATAAGGCCTATCAGAGTGCGACCTTTCTCGATGAAAAGGGAGCGGCTTTAGGGTACATCGCCACCGAGTATCGCTATCAAGGGGACTTTCCAAAAGCAGTCGATTATCAGGATAAAGCCATCGCACTTTACAAGCAGGCTTTTAAAAAAGAACCCATTGATTATTATCAAATTGAACTGGCTCGCCTACGCATTAATTCGGCTTTGCTTTATCGAGACCAAGCGGCGTTTTCACGGGCACAAAGAGAGGTAGAAACCGCTATCCAACTGCTACTTAGCATCCAGGATAAGGAAGATCCTTTTGCCCGGGTGTTCCTCATCAATGCCTACCAAAAGAAAGCCTCTATACTTAAAGAAATCAGACAGTATCAGGAATCCGAACAGGTACTAGCACTGGCACTACGCACCGCCCAAAAGGGGCAGACTAGCGATTCTACCAATTACTTTATCGCTTTAGCGGATGTATACAATGATAAAGGGGTACTGGAAATGGCACAAATGAAATTTGATAAGGCCGAAGCCAGCCTTTTACGAGCGGCTACGCTTTACCTCAAGGTTTCCTCCCAAGATGACATCAGGTACCTCGATAAAATTCGACAACTTAAGAACAACCTCGGCGTATTGTACAATAAATTTGGCAAGCATTTAGACAGCTATTCTTTTTTGGAGCAAACCCTAACAATCACACACCAATTGTTCGAACTCAACCCGGGGCGATTTCGAAAATTTTATGCTTCATCACTTCTAAATATTGGGGTGACGGCTTTCGATCTACAGCAACATGTAGAGGCCGAGCAATATTTGAAAAAGGCCATTTCAATCTATCGTCAACTCTGTTTGTTCCAGCCCAATGTCTACGAGGTAGACTTAAATCAGGCGCTTTCCAATCTAGGAATTTTATATACAAGTCAGGATAGACTAGAAGAAGCCACCCTCCTGTTTAAGGAAGCGCAGCACTTATTGGAACAACAGGTTAAGAATCAACCTGGGCTATATGAAGTTGATCTGGCCCTACTCCGTATCAATCTAGCCGGTCCATATGCTAGTCTCGATCAAAGTAAAAAGGCCCAGCAGCTAACAGAACAAGCATTGCAGACGATCCAACTTGAATACCAAAAAAATCCGGCCATTTATCGAGAGACTTACGCTAAGGTTTCTCTCAATATGGGCCTTCTCCTTTATCAGGATCAGCGCTATGCGCCCGCCAGTAAACATCTGGAAGTAGCAGATGAAGAATTTGACACCTTAGTCAATGATTCAGCGCCATTTTACAATACCTTGTTAGCCAATATTAAAGACTTACTGTCTCTGACTTACCTTTTCTTAGATGAGGTCTCAAAGGCAGCTCAAAAGAATACGGCAGCCCTAAAGATATCCCCCAAGGATCCCTTAATTCAGGCTCATACTGGGCATATACATCTTTTTATGGGCAATTGGGAAATGGCACGAAAGTGTTATTTGAAAACAGCCCCTATAATTAGGGAGGAATCCCGCCAGAAAGTGGCACATACTCTTCTTGAAGAACTCCAAGCCTTGAAGAAGGAAAGCATAAGACATCCGCTACTATCGAAAGCCATCCGCCTACTGGAAAAGCAGAACTAACCTAAAATGTCTCTATGCCTAGAGAGCACTATTCCTCTAGTATATCTCATTCAAAGAGGAGTTGTGCGATCCCAGGCTAGGTGCTTAAGGGATATAGTCAAGAAATGTCGCAAAGATAGAAGTCGCTACATGGTCACTTTTCCTAATACCATCGCCCTTTCTCTCTTCAATATCTGTAAAAGTGGTATCTTTGAAGATTATTTATAACTGAATTGCTCATGTGTAATAGATTGATCTTAATATACCAGCTTCTAGGTCCCTAGCTTTGCACTGGGTAATGCGTTCAAACTAGATACAATGCAACTTTCTTTTTCCAAACAAAACTTTCTTTTTCTAGTGCTGGTGCTTTTCATTTCTGCTTGTGCAAATAACAACAACAGCAGTCCTGGAACAAATAGTACCACACCTACAACACCTGCAGTGCCACTGCAGAACAACAATGCGGGAGTAGATCATTACACCTGCCCTAATGGACACGCTGGTGCTGCCTCTGCGGGTAATTGCTCTGTCTGTGGGGTTGCCTTGGAACACAACCAAGCTTACCACAATAATCAAGCAACGCCTACTCCTGAGATCACCACTACTCCAACAACACCCAGTACAACGACGGCTGCCTCCCCTGCGCAGAACGCCGCGGGTGAATACCATTATACTTGTCCAAATGGGCACGCTGGTGCTGCCTCTGCGGGTAGTTGTTCGGTATGTGGATCGGCATTGGCCCATAACCAAGCTTATCACAATACGCCCGGTTCGATCACACCAACAACAACTACGCCAAGCCTAACAC
>CAJXPD010000184.1 GCA_913057785.1 uncultured Lewinella sp.
AAGGAGGTCTACCTCCTTGCACCTGCACGGTTACTGATCCATCATTGGCACCGACGCAGGTTTCCCCGGTACTGGAGGTACTAGATATCGACATGACCCCTGGATCTGGGAATTCCACTAGAATCGTATTGACGGATTCACATCCGTTTGGATCTCGAACCTTGATATTATAAGGAGTTGCCCTGGGCGTAAAGAAATCTTCTAATATGAAGTAAGGCGCTTCATCTGGGAAGTTTGGAGAAATCTCTTGCCAGGTGCTTCCTCCGTCTAGTGAGATTTCACCTCCCTCAAAGAACCCGAAGCCGGCAGAGAAATCATCAAAGTCAAAACGAGCACTGGCCAACTCTCCACTACAAGTGACCTGGGTGGGTTCAATGCTGGTCATAAATATTCTAGAAGGTTGTGAGACGGTAATGTCGGTGATCAATTCACAACCTTCGTCATCTCTTGCAATAATTTCATACGTGCCAGCTGGCAAACCGGTATAACTAGTAGTTGAGTTGAATGCTCCACCATTAAAGGAGTAAACAATCGTGCCCGCTCCGCCCGAAGCCGAAAAGTTGAGCGAACCGTCTGATTCACCCCAACAACTTACAGGGACAAAGTTTTCAGTATCAAAGGTAATGGAGGTAGTCTGGTCTACTGAGAATACTTCGTTTCTAACACATCCTGCGGCATCTCGCACAAAAGCTCTATGATTTCCACCTGCTAGTCCAGTAAAATCCCCGGTGCTATTACTATTCGAATCATCTCCATTCAGGTAGTAGGTATAGGGAGGAATTCCGCCAGAGGCAGCAAATGATATAGTTCCTGTTGGTTGGCAACTAATACTAGGCGTGGACGGATCAACCGTCAATGCCAGTTCAGTAGCTGGCTCTGTCAAAGTTTGGGATAAATTTACAGAACAACCACGGTAATCGGATAGGGTCAGGTTAGTAGTTCCTGCTCCTAGCAGAATATTGGCAGGAGAGGTGACGCTACGATTGCTGTAAGGGCCTCCGGAAACTCGGTAACCTCCGTTACCCCCACTAAAGGACAAGGTGATGGGCTCATTGCCTCCATTACAAGGGATTTCAACTCCAGCCACGGTAGGAGGTGTTGCGGTAATGGCTGCGGTCAGTGCACTAGGTTCAGTGATGGTAATCTGCTGAGTAGGAGAAGAGCAACCATTACTATTGGTAATTCGTACATCGTAAGTTCCGACCGGTACATTCGTAATATTGGTGAAAGTAGAGGAGGTACTTTGTGAGATAGTGGATCCTCCACCTACTGGGATTAGTTCATACACATTAGTACCGCTTTTCTTTGGTCTGGCACTGATGAAGACACTTCCTAGGTCTCCGTTACAACGGGCATTGTTTGGCGTGACGCTAAATAGCTCAGGTAGTGCTACAGGTTGTACCTGGATGCCCTCTCTAAGGCCGACACAGAAGGTTTCTGTAAGTTCCCCAACCCTAATACTATAACTTCCGGGATCTAGATCAGAAAATACGACGGGATTGCTTTGCAATTGAGCTTTCGTCACGCCGCTAACCGCCGCTATATTATCCTCGTTAAGAGTGTAATCCCCTTCATAGAGCCATATCGAGAATTCACTGTCATCACTAACATTCCCCAGGCCAGTTACTTCAATCGACCCCTTTGCTGAACTGCCCGTGTCACAAAAGACGGGAAGGGCCACTTGAATCTGGTTTCCGCTCGGCGGTGTGGGGCCTGATTTATAGGAGTCACCTAGACTTATTGTGGAAATTGGAGCTGCCTGTTCCCAAAGTCCATCAGGGGATGATACTCGATAATCCGTGATAGGAAATGAAGCGGTTACTTCGATGAAATCTTTGTTAAAAGTAGTTTCTACTTCACTCCAAGTAGAACCGCCGTTGGTGCTTTTTTCCCACAAAAGCGTATAGTTCAGAAAGTTGGATCCCACTCCTGCATCGATACGGTAGGGATCATTCTCACAAAGATTGCCAGCTGGTCCCGTACCATTGGCATTTTGAATACTGAGCACATCATTAGTATAACTATCGAATTCCACCAAGGATACTCTCAATCTTGCACTAAAACCGTTTCCAGAGATGGGGAATTCATGCGAATTGCCCTCATACCGAAGTACAGAGGATAGAGGAATGATGGCAGAGCCATTAGTCTTTACGTCATCATTGTTTGCCAAAAAAGCACAGCAATCGTAGGAACAGTTGCCACCTCGATCCTCTTCCCATGCCCCCATGTTGACGATTAGGACGCTGGAATTGGCAAATACCTGGATATTTGCATTGGAATTGTAATTGAATACGTTGGAGTTTACGCCAAAGGTGCCATAGTTGCTATTTTCCCTTTCTACGCAGGTAGACCCCACCGCTGTGAAGTTTCCTACTACTTGCCCGACAAAGACCCATCTTGGATCAGGTTTGTCGCTGAAAGGATCATCTCCCCGACTGAAAGAAACCTCTATTACGTCAAGCCTCACATTTACATTGCCTGTTTGCGTCCAGGCTGCTCCAGTGGCGAAAAGTAAGCTTATAATAGTCAAGATAAACTTGGGATATCTCATGGTGTGATTGTTACTGTCTTGGTTTGAAATGGCTTAGTAGTTCACTTGGATAGCAGGTGCTAGGGGAGATTGGGCTCCATCCCTATGTAGCACTTTCACGCTATATTGATATTCGGTGTTCATTTTTACGGATTGATCTCGGTAGGTGAATTTCGTTCGCTTTCTTCTACCTCTACCTTGCTGAGTCAGGCTTTCTTCTGGTGTAGTTCCCGCATAGCTTACCATTTTACGTTCACCATTTGATTTGAAGATGATAAAGGTTTGGACCTTGTCTGATTCCGGATATTCCCATTCCAAGGTGATGGTCTTAGCCTTCCGGTCTGCTGTAGCATTGAGGTTCTGTACAGGCTTGCGGATGAAATTATCAATGACTTGAGCCTGGGCAATTTTGGAACTGGAAGTTAGGTCCGCATTATCAATAGCTACGATTTTATATTGGAATAGCTTTCCTACTTCTGCAGTGCTGTCTATATAATTGCTGTAGACTCCCGTATTAGTCAGATCGGTAGCATAAATCGTTTGCCAATTTTCCTCACCCATTGGGCTACGTTTTAGCTCGTGCGTAACCACGTCCTTACTAGAACTGTTGGCCCAAGCCAAAATCACCCCTTCAGTAGAGGATTGAATATCCTTGAACACTGGAGAGGTTGGCGGAATGGTATCAGGACGGGTCAGGGTCACTACTTCCGAAAACTCAGAGCCATTTTGTCGATAGTCTACAGAGAAAACTTTGACAAATAGCTCTTCGGTGAGTGTATTCAAACTTAGCGTATCAATAAAGAAGTTATCGGGGGTGGGTTTGCTGGTTACTTGTGTGAATTCAGCAACAGGGTGATTCGACACGTAGACCCGATACCCTAGGAAATCCGGTTCTTCGTTTTTGTCCCAGGTGACCACCATGGCTCCATTCTTTAGGATGGTTCCGCGAAGGTTAGATGGGACGGCTGGCGGTGTGATGTCATCGATCTGGCCTAAGGCCGCGAAGGAAGACATTTCTCGGGCATATTGATCTTTGGCTACTACTAGATAATAATTCGTCGGCAGAGGATTTGGATCAATGAACGCCCGCGCATTTGCCGGGAGGAGTTCCGCTGGGCTGATCTTCTCAAAAGGACCTTGATCATTGGAACTGCGAAGGATTTCGAATCCTGTAATCTTATCATTATCCCCTTCGTTAAATTCCCAACCCAAGTTAAAACCTCCGTCATTATTCATAGAAATGGAGGTGATGGTGGGGTAATAAGAAGGCTTAGGGTCAATACCCATTCCTTGGACGGGATCTGATGGTGGACCTACCTCATCAAAAGGCGTTACTCCTTTCACCCGGTAGAAGTACGGGGTATTGTTCTGTGCCAAAGAATCAGGAATAAAGGCCAGATCACTACCGTCTTTTTCTTTCCCAACGGTGATGAAAGGCTTACTACGAATAGATCTCCAGCTGAGACCATCCTCTGATTTTTCGATGATATAGCTAACGTAGAAAAGCTTGAAGAGTTCTTTATTCCAACTGATCAAAACGGAAAGATTGTCAAAGTTGGCGGTTACTTCTAAGATCTTAGGCAAAGTGTAGACATCATTGGTACCTACTGCTACGCTACCCGTATCGACGCGACTGATTTCTCCGACCGGAATAGTCTCCTCTTCACCTACCTCAATCTCTCCAATCGGGAAACTGGGTTGGGTAGCAGGATAGACTCTATAGACATAGCTTTCTCCCGGCTTGACTGTCTTGTCAACAAAGGCCAGACCCATGGCTTCAGCGGCTTCAAAAGAGTGATCCGCTGCAAACAAACCGAATCCATACCGGTTTAAGTCATCGGCAGCCTTATTGGTCAAGCTAGCCTCAAAGCCTTCCGTCCCCGTTTCTACTCCAAAAGAATTGCCAAAAATCGCTTGAGCACCGATTGCCGCATATTCATTGCGCTGCATGATAGGTTGCCATTCTTCCTCTGTCTGAAGTGGGAAAATGGGATTCTCAGTCATGGGTACTGGCACTGATCTTTCCTCCCAACCCAATAATTGACCATTGCGCTTGTATGTATGTCGAACTAGGACGTATCCTACTTTATTACAGTCGAACCAAGTTTCAGGTGAGGTAGGTGCCCAACGTAGCTTGATTTCTTTGCCATTGGTGCGAGCCAACATTTTCAGTGCTCTGACTTCATTCTGCTCAGGATTGATCTGCCCCGATAGACTGTACCCGAATCCTAGAAAAATGAAAAGTATCAAATATTTTGCGTTCATGACTTTGCTGTTTGCTTGGTTTAGGGGTTAGTTAGTGCTACCGTTTTGGATATCAATATTCACGGATGAATTCGGCGTATTCTGCCCGGGTAAGGTATATTCCAATCTTACGCGGTAGGTGCCATCCTCCGGATATTCAAAGCCCCAGTTCAGGAAGTCCACCAGTTCTTTGGCCATGCTCGGATTAGACACGTAGTAGCTCGCCACATCCTGTTGGTATTCGAAGTAATCCATGATCATGTAGTACGGCAATTGGTATACAATTCTGGTACTCTGCAATGGTGGAGTAGCTGTACCTGTTAGCACCTGGTCCTCGGTGAGGCGATGTGGGTTGCCATTTTGTCTGAGGAAAACGGCCTTCGTTGGTACATTTCCAAAATCCGCTGGATCACGCCAGTTCAGTGCAATACTTGGTGGAACCGGTAAATGGTTGTACATATTTGGCGCCATCTTACTGTTGTACCAGTCATTTCCAGTAATACTTAGATCAGCGACAGGTTGGATAAGGGAAGGTAAATTTTCATCACCGTTGTTGAATCCAGTCTGATCAAATAGATCGAAGAATTCACTACCGTTCAGGATGGTGCCAAAGGTCTGTATGGCTGCGCTAGACTGTCCGGTTGGATCCAACATCATAGCATCAAAGTACTGCTGACTGAAGTCTAGGGCACTGATCTTCTGATTGAAATTACTGTATAAACTGGTTCTGAAGTTTGCTGTATAGACATCCTTTTCTTTTAGATCACTGAGTTGACCTTCAGCTACTTTAGCCTGTACGATGATGGTTGTAAATTCTCCATCAGAATCGTCGTTTTGATAGGACAATAGTTCCTGCTCTAGATCCTTAACGTTATCATCTATACCACCACCGGTTGTCGTTGGTACATTTACGATAGCCACACGAGAAATGCTATTCACCGCCAGTTGTGCACCTGGAATGGCAAAGTCTAAGCGTTTGGTGGAATTATTGTAAGAGAAGCCACCAGTAGCCACTTTCCCGTTGTTCTGGTAGAAGGCTAGTTGCTGATCCCATTCTGTTGGATCTAAGGCAAAGCTAGGTTCTGTCTCGAACAGATAAGGTTGCCCCTGCTTCAATTGAATGTAACCTCCATTGGATTCCGTTCGCAAGAAGTTGAACTGATCGATTAAGGGGTAACTGTAAGCCACATTGTGGTGAGGAATGTAATCGGGAGCAGGGCCGGTTGTAAAATCCACGTCCGCCGTTTGCTCCACGGGCTTTCCGCTGTCAAACAATGGAGTCCAGGCAGCTGTTCCTTCTGGTCGTTTGTCAAATCGTACGTTAGCATACAACTTATAAGAAGCGTTGCCAGTAAGGATATCTGCTGGAGTGAATACTACCACATCATTGGTCTCATTCCAAGCATATTCTCCATCTACCTTTAATCCGGTATTGTTGTCAATAATGTCAAACTCGTAAAGACTCGGACGGTATTGCGTTACATTACCTTCATCATCTTGGAGTTCGAAAATGTCGCCAATCGGCATGTTGAAAGTAACCTGTGGACGAATAAATACATCCACATCTTCATCAGTATTGGCATTCGGTTGCGTACTACCAATCAATTCAATACCTGCTAGTACATCCGCTCCAACAATCTCACACTTCTGTCCCACCTCAAATTCAAAGCGGCAATTACCTTTAACTAAGCCACCTAGAATACTGTACTTACCACCAACAATACCTCTCATCCACATCGGATTGGGTAACTTGGCTTGTAATACGGCTGCTGCCGCCAAGGATAGAATTTCAAAATTCCCTTTAATGCCAAATACATTCACCTTGATTCCAATGGCTCCTTCTACGTAGGCCCAAATCTGCCCCATCGCATACCATCCATTAACACCGATGGGATTCGGATCATTTTCATTTCCTGCACATCGAGCAGCCTCACCCAAATTGATCATCATGACATCAAAACCTGCTCCTGCGCCAAATTCTGCGTAGAAGGCTAGGAATCGAAGTTCAGGCATACTTAGGTGCATAGAAGCTCCAAACATCAAACCGGTACCCGATTGGAAACGAGGATCATCTTGATTAATCAGGCTATAGTCTCCATCGCCGAGAATATCAATAACCTCAGGCGGCAAATCCGGGAAGGGCGGCAGATTCATACCAGCATCTAAATATGCCGTGAAGAGTAGACCAACACTTGCCCAATCGATTTCTTTATCGTCCTCTCCCGCGTCATCTGGGGCATCTTCGGCAGAGCTTCCGCCTAGACCACTCAGACCCGGTAGCGAATAGCTGATCATAATCCTATTGTCAGGCGTACCCAGATGGATATACCAAAGCTCTGGATCCGCATGTATGATACCTGTACCTGCTAAGTTTTCTTCATAAGCACCGGTGATGAGTCCCTTAGCTACGTTCAAGTAGAGATCCAATTGGGCATGGAAGGATTCATTTTCAAAGTCGTATTCCATGGCCAGTACACACCTCAAAGCTGGATCTTCTTCATCTTCGCCAGTAGGCGGCGGTGTCATAAATCGTGCATCTCCTTCAAAGGCTATGGAGGCCAGCCCACCATTGGAGTTGAACATGATCTCCAGCATCAAATCACTATTGAACATGTTGGGATTCACGAGACCGATGCCTATCCTAGCCCTAATCCCAATTCCATAATCACTATTCGGTATGTATTGGGTGCCAGATAAGGAGAGGCCAATGTCTTCTGGCAATTCTTCTTCTTCCCCTTCTTCGGGTTCTGGTAATTCCAGGTCTTCCATGCTGCCCCGCTGCATATGATAGCTTGCACCACCACCAAAACCATAGAGTGCTAATCCGGTAGTACCGATGGCGATACCCGGTTCGAAAGAAGCCATCGCATCGGCAAACCAATACCGATAACCATCTACTTCTCCGAATTGGGCTACGGCCCCTACACTTAGCTTGGGCTCAAAAGTAGCCTCCACCATGGCTCGGAATCCCGATCCATATCCTGGCGTATCTTCATAGAAGTTGATCGTTCCAAAGAGTGCATAGCCTGGGCCACTGACGTCTAGGAAGAGCTCTCCCACCTCTACGCCATCGAAGGTCCAGACTTGCTTTCCGCTATCGTCAATTTCAACTATGGAATTCAGAGATATTGACCCACCCGCGGAGAAACCGGAATCGTCAGCACCAACCAGATTTATCGCAGCATCGATCATGAAACTGACCGTGTTTTCTTCCTGCGAAAGCCCGATACTATTGATCGTAAGTGGGAAGCCAGACAGGAGCGGTTGTTCCCCATCTCCATTGACCAATTCCCAACTACCAATATTGACTAAATAGGGAGGACCTGTACTTAATTCAAAGTTTTCAAAATTGACCGTCGGGAGCGTCATTTTATCGGGAGCATCCTTGGATTTATTCTTTCCGACGGAAGGGGAGAAACTGGCTGAGCCATGAAGAATGGCACTGGCGGTGAAACTCTTGTCCTCCGTGAGGTATTCCATGCTGATTTCAGAATCGGCGCCTAGCGTAAGGTTGGCGCGCCACGCATCCATTTCTACATCCTCGGTCAAGGCTAAGCTAAAGAAATAGCCATCTTCGGGTTGGATGACACAGCCGTAGGCGAGTGGTGACTCAAAGGCAGAAATATCTAGTAGCCCTGCCATGCCAGCACTCTTGAATTGATTGGATTGTACGGTGATTCCAACGGAATCTATAGAAAAGCCCCAGCTTCCTACTCGCCCATCCTCCACACTAAGCACATTCACACCATAAACGTTTCCGGAGAATCCAGTATAATCTATGATGATGTCTGTAGCGCCGAGTTGAATTGGAGTGTCCGGGTCGCTGTCATTGAATTTTTCTGGCAATTTGATGTTTAATGCTGCCAGATAGAAGCCCGTCCATAGTGGATTATCTGCTCCCTCTTCACTTTCTACATCCGCATGAGAATAATCCTCTGGGAATGTCACTGCCTCTGGTGTCACTTCAGCGCTGAGGTCGAAAACGGCACTTTCAACGGACCAGGTCCAGTCTTCTAGTTTGGGTAATTCAAAAGGAGACATGCTCATCTCTGCCACAAACTCACCCCAGGCAGGCATAGAGGTCACAAAAGAGGCAGTTACATAGCCATCATCTAGCCGCTCGAAAGTGCTATCATCTACTGGCACTAATAGATCCCTACAAAAGGCTACTTCTCCTTCTAAGCCGATGGAAGAGATACCCTGGCAATTCCAGGAGACATAAGTATTGTCTCCAGCCTTTATCGTCAATAAGATCTTTTCTCCCAAGTTTACAGGAATATCATTCAAGAGGATTAAGTTGGAATTACCTAGCATTCCTCCTGGATGAAATTGCCCTTGTGTTAACCCAAAAGCTACATATTGATTTGCTACTGGAATTTCAGCCGACATGAAAGCGCTCAACGAGGCACCAGCAGGTGTAAAGACCATTTCATCAATGGCAATCATGTTAGGTGCTTCCCCCAGGGAAACTGGTAAGGTTACACCACCTAGATTAGCCATCAGCATATCAAAAGTGACCTCCATGGGCTCCTCTTCCTCTTCTTCCTCCTCGGCTTCCTCTTCTCCTCCTTCTTCCTCTTCACCGTCTCCTTCTTCTTCCTCGGCCTCTTCCTCATCTCCGCCGCCTTCGTAGGCTTGACCGCAGAGCATTGGGGTATCTTGCAATTCGGCGGCTACTTCCTCAGGACTTTGGAAATCCGGGATGCCATCTAGACCTTCAGATACTGCCGTAACCTCACCATCATACACTTCTTTTAGCTCATTTACATAGAGACCTTGGAACTCAGAAATGATCTTGAGTCCTAACCAAGGGACAATGACCAGCCCTGTTCCATCCCAAGCTTCTGGATCTTCTTCAGAAGGATCGGCACTAGTGATTCTAAATTCAAATCCGCCTAGATTCAGGATATCGCCAAACTCTAAGCTGGCGATCGGGGTGGTATTCGAGGGCGTGGGTAAGGAAAAGTCCTCGGTACAGTCAAAATCTGCTGGATCGAATTCGATAGCTTCTGTGGTAAATGTATCCAATGCAGAAAAAGAGCCAGGTGCAGTTCCATTACACCAAGTCTGGATTTGGTACTCGTAGGTTGTACCGTCGCTCAGTCCAGCTAAAGTATGATTGATGATTGGTGTTTCATCTTCGTACCAATTGGCATCCACTCTTCCAAATTCTCGGTAGCGGATGAGATAGGTATTATAACCTGGAGCGGCTTGCCAATTTAGAGCCGCCTCATTTGGATTTAGTACATTAACCTGGATTCCCTCTGGAGGAGTACAATCATCTCCATAGGTAAAATACTCAGGTGCACTCCAGCCATTGTTTTGGAAAGCATTGAGTTGGGTGATATCCCTAGCCTGTACCCGCATGATGTATTGACCGCCACGTACCAGTGGGGGATCAGCGGGACCGATCAAGGTACTAGTGGCCATATTGATTACTTGCTCTACTATAGGTTGCTCAAATTCGAAGATCAGGTCTGCCGTCAATCCTTGGTTTGGATTGAAGTTGAAAATTTGAACCGTGTACTCAACCGGAAAACCGCCCACGTGTCTTTCTTGCCACTGGACGCCTAGGTTTTGCGGACTGGTTACCAATTGTTGACCGATAGGAGCTAAGATCACGGGAGGATCTTGCAAGATGGCGCTGATGCCCGTACAGGATTGAAAGGATACGGCCTCTTCGTTACTGCGATCAAAATCATAGGCAGTAAAACAAAGGGTATAAAAGCCCTCTGGGAGCCCTCCTTGCTGTATATAGGCTTCTCGGGTAATGCCAGAGAAGGTAAGATTATCTAAATCAAGATACTCTGACAACTCAACGCCTGAAAGCTGAGTTGGTACACCAAAACTTAAAGTAATGGGGGAGGGGTTGAAGTTTTCTTTACTACTTATAGAAATCCCCTGACCTTCTATCGTGAATTTCAGGCGAACTTGGTAAGATAATTCTTCCCGATCATTAAGGACCATAGTGACACCCAATCGCTCTAATCCTGGTGCGACCAGATCAGATAGACGTCCCGAATGCGGAGGAACAGACTGCGTGGCTAGGGTTACCGGGAAAGCCTGCGAATAGGCATTGGTCATGATGCCTAAGGACAGGAATAGTATTGCAACTAATGAAAAAGAAAAAACTTTCATAGTTCTTTGTTGGATATTTGTCTATTTGACGGACGAATAAAGGGATATAATGAAAGGATCAATACAAGCGGAGACTACCGCCAAATCGATACCCGTAGGCTAAACGGCCATACCATTCTGAAAATGAAGGAAATTCTTGACCGCCTCCAGTACGATTGATAAAAGAGGTACTGAAGGAGAAAGAATGATCATCTAGATAAAGGTAGGTGGCCCCCAAGGTAAGGTTGAGGACATTGCTATTGCCTCGGTTTTGGGAGGATATCAAGTTATAGGTAGTTCTAAAGGTGGTCTGTAACTTACGTTCATAAAAGCCCTTCGTAACACCAATTGTAGGTGAGATGGTGCTATTATTCAACATACTCAGCTCCGTTTGATTGAAGTTTAAGGCTGCGGTAAATCGCAGATCCTGCAGACTTTGTGTCTTGGAGTACATGAGACTGCCATTGAAAAACTGAGATTTGGCATCATCCTGTACGACATCATCGATGATACTATTGGCCTGTTGGTACGATAATACCAAAGTCAAGGAGGAAGGATTCTCTCTGCTGGAAATGTTGTAAGTAGCCACGGCATTACCAGCTTGTGTAGTTTGAGCAAGAATCAAAGAATCGACGATGGCGCTTGGATCGAAGGTTTTTAAACGTGTAGTGTTTTCAAAATTGGAGTAGGAAGTATTGAAAAGCCATTTTTCATTTGGGATATAACTAAGATTCAAGGAACCAACTAAGCGGCGAGTTCCGTTCTTTTCGAAATCATCCAGATTAGTTCGTTCTAGCCCTCCGTTAGCAAAGAAGGTCATCTTATTCTTCATAAAAGTCTTAGAGAAACCTGCGGTGTAGTATTCCGCATCGCTCAGGAAGAAGAGCGCTCCTAGGGTGCGGAAGCCTCTTTCTATTCGCTCATAGCCGCCCTGAAGATTCATTCCTTTTAGACCATAATTTAGCTTAGCGCGATAAGCATTGCCATCAATGGCTGTTTCATTTGGCGTAAATAGACCAAAGATTTGGTTTCCGAAGTCTGTGTCGGCATCCGTTAATTCTTCTGCGCGGCGATCGGCATTATAGACACTATGGGCGAGTTCAAGATCCGCAGACAAGCGTTTTCCCAGCTTCTGCTTTACTATACCACTAATGATAGCATTGTTAGCAGGAGTCAGGGCAGTCGAGACCGGTTGACCGATAGATTCTTCATCATCCTCTGCGCCGAATACTATGACGCTGTATTCACTTCCTTTTCCTCGGTACCCCATTTTCATGCCGTAACCCATTCTTCTGTAAGAGGGGTCTAGCATCTGTTGACTGTTTAGATCTTCAGCTCTGGCCCTACGCAATTGTCCATACATGCCCGAGACATAAAACTTGTTGGGCCGGAGTTCGAAGCCAGCTCCTCGGAAGTTGATGCCGGATAAGGTGTATTTGGAATAGTTGATACTACGATCTCCCAGGTGCAGGGTTGCCCACTTATAGGTCGGACTAATACCTACGAAGGTGTAGCTGGGGAGGTTAAATTCTTGGTTACCATCGGAAAAGGCAAGGGAAAAAGGAGCAGAGACCCCCGCAAAATTCAAATTGAGGTTGGCTACGGCGCGCCATTGCAAGGCATCGCGGCGTGGGTCAATTCCGTTGGAGGTGTAGAAGTCGTTAGATAATCTTAGGCCTCCACTGATTTTTAGGGATCGGTCATCGTTGGCTTCCTGTCCACTTAGGGACGGAATATGGACTAGCATAAGACCAACGACCAAGCTAATCCAGCTTAGTGGTTTTAGTGCAAATGGGATTCTCATGTGGCATTATTTGCGATAGAGCTTGTCGTCCCATCCAAAATGTTGCGGACTAGCAGCTTATGTACTAATCAGCTTCCAACGACGGAGGACAATCTCAGGGTTTAGTATTGAAATAGGCTTTTCACCCCTCAAGGTGATTGCCATGAGAAATACCAGACGGTGGTGATGCTTGAAGACATGAATCAGCTTGGGGTCATAGTAATACCAGTGACCAGCTATTCACGTCATAGCAATGTCAAGAAATCGTATTGGGAAAAGGTTATAAAAGGCAAGAGAATACTCCGAAAAAGTGTTGTATGTGCCTTAGAGGCTAGAAATAGGTTTAGTCCGAAGACCTGCCAAAAGTAGCTAAAATTCGTAATATCTACAAGTGTCGTGATTTGTTGATGTCTTTAAGAGCCGCATATCTTGGCTTCTGTTCGGTGGCTCCGAAAAAAAAATCAGATTGCAAGGCATTGGACTGATGTCTAGATAGCTTGAGGTGCGGATATGTCTAATGGCTTGATAATATGTTTATTGTGTATCTGTATTTCTTTGGATTGAATTAAGTCTTTATCGGTGCCAATTCACTTGTTTCTACGGAAAATAGCGCGGTAAAGAAAAAACTGTAAAAATCTAAAAACTAGAAATAAGTTATCTGAAAATGCCCAGACTGTAAAACTTTTATGATCATCAGGGCATCTAATTGAGCGGTAAATATGGTTGGAGACAATAAGGGGTTATTGGAGAAACAAGTGCAAAAATGCGTTACGTCAGATAGCTTGCTATTTTATTTTTTTTAGAGCTTGATTTTTGTTGTTTTAGCAATTTTTACAATTTTTGCGCGTGATTTCCTTCAAAATATCCCAATTAACGACTTTCACAAAGGATTAGTTTCAAGTACAAATGCCAAGCAAAAAGAAAGATTCGTAAGATCAGCTAGCCAACAAGAAAAATTAGGGTAGGGATAGTTTAATGCCCGATTTTGTTTATCTCATTTTTTTTAAAAAAATCACTAGTATGAAAAGACTCTCACTAGTCTTAGCCCTCGTACTATTTGGGGCAGGCTTCGCGCTTGCACAAAAGACAGTTACAGGGACAGTAACCGATGAATCTGGTGAAGCCTTGATTGGCGCCAGTATTTTGGTTAAAGGTACTACCTCCGGTACTGTAACCGACCTAGACGGAAAATATTCTCTTTCCGTTCCCGAAGCCAGTAGCACTTTAGTCTTCAGCTACACTGGTTTTAACACCCAAGAAGTAGAAGTTGGAGCTCAAACCGTAATTGACCTAGTCATGAGCGAAGGGGTTTCACTTGGAGAAGTTGTTGTAACTGCTCTTGGTGTCGAGCGTGAAGAAAAAGCCCTTGGATATGCTGTGCAGCAAGTGAAAGGGGACGAAGTAGCTCGCTCGGGTGCTGCTAACCCAGTTGATGGTTTGGTAGGAAAAGCTGCTGGTATCCAGGTGACTCGTTCTTCTGGTTCTGTAGGTGGTGGATCTCGTATCCTGATCCGTGGGGTAACATCTATGGTAGGTAACAACCAGCCATTGATCGTTATTGATGGGGTGCGTACCAACAACGAAACCTTACTTTCTCAAGGTGCTACATCTGGTACCGCCGCTTCTAACCGTTTGATGGACCTGAATCCGGAAGATATCGAATCTATCAACGTATTGAAAGGTGCTGCAGCCACAGCCCTTTATGGTACTTCTGGTTCTACGGGTGTGATCTTAATCACTACGAAGAAGGGAGCAAAGCAAAATCGCTTAGATGTTAACTTCAGCTCTTCTGTGGGTATGGACAACATCACACAGATGATTGACCTGCAGTCAGAATTTGCTCAGGGTAGCCGAGGAGGTTACTTAGATCCGAGCACAGGAGCTTCTAGCTCTTGGGGTCCTAGAATCACGGACTTGGAATACTCTACCGATCCAAATCATCCAGATGCACCAGCTGCTAAGGCTTTCGATGCTGAAGGAAACTACATCTACGATAACAATGGATTCTTAGTACCATTAGGTACAGGTAATGGCCGTCGTGCTAATATCTACAACAACGTTGATCCATTCTTTCAGACTGGGGTAACTTATACCAATTCACTTTCCATTTCAGGTGGTGGGGAAACAGCTACGTTCCGTTTGTCTGCTTCTGACATGGCTGCGACTGGTGTAATTCCAAATGAAGAATACAATAGAAAGACGGTTAAATTGGCTTCAACTTTGACACCAATCGAAGGATTGAGTATCAGTGGTTCTGTCAATTTCACCAAGTCAGACTACGTAAGAGTTCAGCAGGGTTCTAATACATCTGGTCTATTGTTGGGTATGTTAAGAACGCCTGTTTCATTTGACAATACTAACGGATTTTCTCCTGAAGATGCCGTAGATCAAGTGTCGGCTTACCAGTTCCCTAACTTCGCTCAGCGTAACTACCGCGGTGGTGGTGGATATGATAACCCATATTGGACAGTCAACAATGCCCTAGGTTACGAAGATGTAAGCCGTACCTTTGGTAATGTTAAGGCCGATTACAAATTCAGTGATTGGGCTATCCTAGGGTTCAATATCGGATATGATGTAACTTCTGATGTTAGAAAGCAGGAGTTCGAGATCGGTTCTCGTACAAATGCGGGTGGAGCTATTTTACACGATGAATTCAATACACAGCAATACGATGCCTACCTTAACTTGATTGGTAATGGTCGTTTGACCGATGATATCGGGTTGAACTACTTGGTAGGTATGAACGCTTTCTCTTTCAATAATCACCGTACCAACCTAAGAGGTGACCAGTTGGTATTCCCAGGTTTCCTTGACGTTAGTAATGCTAGTGCGGTTTCTGGTTTTGAGAATATCAACAGATATCGTTCTTTAGGTTTTGTAGGACAAGTAGAAGTGAGCTATCAGAGCTTATTGTACTTGACTGTTAGTGCACGTCAGGATTATGACTCTCGCTTGGGTAATCCAGCAGATTTCAAATTAGAAAATACTGGATTCTTCTATCCTTCTGCTTCTTTGGCTTTTGTTTTCTCTGAGCTGATGAATTCTGGAGGTACTGGATTCTCATTCGGTAAGTTGAGATTGTCTTATGCTCAGGTAGGTTCTCCTCCACCTAATCCTTATTCTACGGCTTCTGTATTCGTATCTCCTAACATCAGCGATGGATGGTCTGATGCTATTGGATTCCCAATCGCCGGAGTTACTGGTTTTGATCAGTCTAGCTTGCTAGGTAATCCAAACTTGACACCAGAACTTTCTACTACCTTGGAAGCAGGTGTTGATCTACGTTTCTTGAATGGCCGTTTGGGACTAGATGTTACCTACTACCGTACAGAAACTAAAGATGCGATCTTGAATGCTTCATTGCCACTATCTACTGGTTTTGGTAATGTTTGGTTGAACTCTGGTGAAATGACATCTCAGGGTATTGAGATTACCTTGAATGCTACACCTATTCAGTCTAGAAACTTCGCTTGGAATACACAGGTTAACTTCACCAAATCTGAAAGTATCGTAAACAAACTAGCTCCTGGTATCGAGCGTCTGTTCTTGGCAGGATTTAACACGGCTGGTACTTACCTAGTTGAAGGTAACCAGTACGGTGCGATCTTCGGTGGTGCTTACTTGCGTGAAGATGCAGGTACAGACAGAGATCAGAGTTTGAATATTCCTGGTGGTCAAGTAGTAATCAATGATGATCCTACTTCTTCTGAATATGGATATCAGGCGGTAGACCCAACTGCACGTTCAATTGGTAATCCAAACCCTGATTTCATCATTGGATGGAACAACACCATTACTTACAAGCGTTTTAGCTTGAACTTCCTACTGGACTGGAGAGAAGGTGGAGACCTTTGGAACGGAACAGCTTGGGCATTGTCTTTCTTCGGTCGTTCACAGCTTACAGCAGAAACGCGTGTTGAAGCGGCAACGCCAATTGCAGGTGTTAAGTCTGATGGAACGCCTAATGACATTGCTGTAACGAGAGATCAGAGCTATTGGCAGTCTTCTCTAGGAGGATTTGGTGCTATTGGTGAGCAATTCGTTCAAGATGGTGGCTGGATTCGTTTGAGAGAGCTTGGCTTGTCTTACCAATTGCCAGCTAAAGACTGGTTTAAGGGAGGTTCTTTCGGTGTTTCTGGAAGAAACCTTTGGTTCCAATCTGATTATGACGGTATCGATCCTGAAACCAGTTTGACTAGTACAGGTAACGGTCAAGGTTTTGACTACTTCAACATGCCAAGTACTCGTTCTATCATCTTCAAGCTTTCTGTAAACTTCTAAAGTAGACTTTAATGAAAATCATCAATAAATTATTACTCATCTTGGTTTTTGCATTCTCTTTTGTAGGGTGTGAAGACTTCGTAGGAGGGGATATCAATCGAGATCCCAATAACCCTACTGCTGTGCCTCTAGTGGCACAGATGCCAGCCGTTCAGATCGCCATGGCGGATAACTACGGTGGGCCTTTTTCTCGATTCAACTGTATGCTTGTGCAACAAGTTGAAGGAGTAGCTAGACAATGGCAGTCATTCAACCAGTACACTGGTTTGACGCCTAACCGCTTTGACAACCCTTGGACAAATACCTATGAGAATATTCTCAATGAGCTGAAAATTGCTCAGACCTCTGCTAGAGATCAAGGGTATAACCACTACCTAGGAGTTTTACAAGTAATGGAAGCCTTCACTTTGATGGCAGCTACGGATGTTTGGGATGATATGCCATACACCGATGCACTAAAGGGAGCGGAGAGTATCAATCCTACTTTTGATACACAAGCTTCTATCTATGCCGCTATCAACACCATGTTGGACGATGCGATCAAATTATTTGGCGGAGCTGCAGGTGGACTGGTACCAGGAAATGAAGATGTACTTTTCGGAGGTGATATTGATGCCTGGAATAGAACGGCGCACGCTATTAAAGCCCGTGGTTTGATGAAAGAAAATGATTATGCCGGTGCAATGTCTGAAGCCATGCAGGCTATGACAAGCTCAGCAGGTAACTTCACTTTCCAGTATCCTGATGCATCTGCAGCTGGACCATGGTTCCGTTTCAATCGTGATAGAACAGGGGATTTGGAATTCCACCCTACCATGCGTGCCATGATGACTGATCTTAAGGATAATGACCGTTTGGCTGTAATGGATCAGATTTTTGATCCGGATCACACCTATTTGGTGCCTGATTTTAACCAGGAGCTGATCACCTTCAGAGAAATGCAATTCATCATCGCTGAAGTGGATGTACGAAATGGAGGAACGCAGGCTGGTTATGATGCTTACCTTGCAGGTATTAAAGCTTCCTTTGAGCGTTTAGGTTTGGGGGATGCTGAATACGATGCTTATGTAGCTCAGCCAGAAGTAGCACCAGGCGTAGGAAATCTAACTCTAGAGTTGGTAATGAATCAAAAGTACATTGCCATGTTCCTACAACCTGAGACCTATAGTGACTGGAGAAGAACAGGTTTTCCTACTTTGACTCCGGTAACTGGTACAGCTATTCCAGTTAGATGGCACTACAGCGCTACTGAATACCTATTCAACACGAATTCTCCTTCGGAGACTGAAGTGAATATCTACACAGATAAAGTAGGTTGGAATAGATAATATTGCTTATATCTATTTCTGAACTAGAGCGTTGAGATACGTTCTACAATGAACTCGGCCCTTTTGCACTGCAGAAGGGCCGAGTCTATTATATAATTTGCTTAATTTTTTCCTGCTGTTGGAGTGTCTAACCTACCGCTTCGCCACTCCAGTGATTCATGGCATCAAGTACTCCACCCATCAAGGCAATAGTGAGCGTCCAATAAGCCACATTAATAATCATGTTTTTCCATGATTTTTGCTCGAATAGTCCATTAGAGATAAAGGTCGGTACTACTACCATGATGCCCACTATTGCACCATGTAAAGCGCCATGCTTGAAAGTGTCAAACTCGCCTTCTTGCCCACCACCATTAACATTGACCAATAAAAAGAAAGATAAGAAAACGGCCAATACCAAGGATACGCCCATCATAAGGGGCATATTGCCACTGCGGGCCTTTTCCTCGGTCATACCGATAGAATCCATCCAGGCTTTTCCGAACAACATTGGCGAATACCAAAGGAATCCTAAGATACTAGGCAAAATAGCAGCGATGACTATTGATAACCAGTTAATTTCTCCCATAATACTTAGATTTTTAGTTGGAATAATTGATCGAATATACAGCAAAATTTAAAATTAAATTTCACAGTAATCGTCTTTGGCCTTACAAAGGAGAAATACAGAGGTGGGTTTTTACTTTTATTCTCTACTGAGTTATAGAAGCGTGCCATGCTGGGAGATGCCTTGGTTCCGCATTTGGAAGTCTGAAAATAATGAAGGAGAAGCTCCTAGTGGAGACTTCTCCTTGCAACATGCGTCTGATGTTTATCGCTCTAGTGGGCCACGAGAAATGCTTAGGATTTTCCCATTAACCCAACCTAATGATTAAATTATGTCTTCTCTTTCTATTGATTAACGATTTCTTTCTCTTCTTGGTTTGCTTCTAGGACATCTTCTGCCGTATTTGGTGGAACAATCGCCACCGCAGTACTGTCTGCAGAAGGCGTGACTATTGGCTGTACGGCAGTGCTATCTTGAGAAGGCCATACTACATCCTTGCAATTCAAGGCGGTCAATACCTCCTCAGATGGTTTTGGGAAGGTAGCATTTTTATACTGTTCCAAGCTAGGATCTTCATTGACCTTTTGTAAGAAATTCGCAAAAATGGGTAATGCCGTATTGGCGCCTTGCCCCAGCCGAAGATCGCGAAATCGTACATTGGGAGTTTCTGCTCCAACCCAGACGCCAGCCACCAATTCGGGCGTATAACCAATAAACCAGCCATCTGAGTGATTCTGACTCGTCCCCGTTTTACCAGCTAACTCATTGGTGAATTGATAGCGATAGCGCAAACGTCTGCCTGTACCTCGATCAATCGCTGCTTGTAACATTTGATTGATCATGTCGGCCTGATCCATAGAGAGCGTTTGTCTCCACGAACAAGTGTCCATCTCTTGCATATAGTCTATTAGAACTGCTCCATCCTGGGTTTCGATCCGCTTGATGTAACTCAGTTCAGGGCTCAATCCACGATTAGCAAATGTTCCATACACACTCACCATATCGATCAGGGAAGCATCAACAGCTCCTAGAGCAATGGCTGGCACGCGAGGTACTCGATCTCTAATTCCCGCCTGCTCCGCCAGTAGCGCAACGTTCTTTGGTCGGGATCTCATCCCCAGGTTTACACTGATGGTGTTCATCGATCGGATCAATCCTCCCTCCATGGAATACCAGCCTCCGTATTTATCATCAGCATTCTTTGGGCGCCAAGCCTGATATCGCCAATAGGTTCGCTTGACATTGGGAATACGCCAGCAGGGGTGGATTCCTTGTTGCAGCGCAGTAGCGTACACCACAGGCTTGAAGGTAGAACCTACCTGCCGCTTTGCTTTCACATGATCATACTTAAAATATTTATGATTCATTCCGCCAACCCAAGCTTTGACTAGGCCTGTGCTTGGATCCATGGCCAAGAAACCAGCGTTTAACAAAGAGAGGTAGTACTTAATGGAATCCAGGGGACTCATTTCTACTCGAGTTTCACCCTTTTCCCAGTCATAGATCGCCATCTTTACCGGTGTGCGAAATACGGAATCCACCGCAACAGAATCCAAACCTTGCCTCATCAATGCTTTGTATCGCTGTGATTGCCAGATGGCCATCAAAAGGGTAGTGTCATTTTGCCAAGGGGTTTCTCCTTCTGCCAAATGGTCATAGAATGATTGCTGAAGTACCTGTAAATGATCCTTCAAGCCTTGCTCTGCATGTTTTTGAAGATTTGCATCAATTGAGGTGTATATCTTCAATCCATCTGTGTATAGATTGTAAGCCGTGCCATTTGGCTTGCGATAGTCAGACAGGATCTCCTTTAGCTCCATCCGAAGATGCTCTCGGAAGTAGGTCGCTGGACCATCATTGTTGTTCAGCGGCGTATAGTTCAAATGTAGAGCTGTTTCCTTTAGGGAATCATACTCAGATTTTGCAAGATATCCTTGCGCCGCCATTTGTTGCAATACCAGATTCCTACGTTTTATGGAACGCTCTGGGAAATTGATTGGGTGATAGCTATAAGTTGCTTTGAGCATAGCCACCAAGGTGGCAGCTTGAGTCGCAGACAAGTCTCCGGGCTCCACCCTGAAAAATTGATGCGCAGCCACCTTAATCCCATAGGTGTTGTCACTAAAAGGAACCGTATTTAGATAGAGTTCCAAGATTTCCTTTTTGGAATACAAACGCTCCAAGCGTTTGGCCACAATAATCTCCTTACACTTATTGATAATCAGGGTAGGAATCGGATCCCCAAAACTTTCCCTTGGATATAAATTCTTAGCCAACTGTTGAGTGATCGTGCTACCTCCACCAGATGATCTTTGTCCCAATACCAAAGATTTAATCAATACTCTTCCCCAAGAGCGGAGATCCACACCATCATGTCTGAAATATCTAGCATCTTCCGTGGATACCAGCGCATGAATGAAAGGTTTCGAAATACGCTCGTATGGAATGTAGCTTCGATTCTCAAAGTAATAGCGGCCCAATAAGGAACTATCGGCAGCGTACACCTCGGTAGCCAAGTTATTCCGGATGTCTTTTAGGTCGACCGGGTTAGGTAATTTACCAAAACCACCTAAATAAATGGTGGAAAAGAAACCGATGATAATAGAGGAACCTAGTATCGCAAGGAACATCCAGATCTTGATCAGATTAGCCGCCCAAAGATGATACACTTTGAGTTTATACCACTGATTGTGGATGTTGTCAAAGAAGAGTTTTACTTGACCCCATTTACGCTTCCACAAAGGATAGCCAGGGTCATTAGGGATGACTAGTTTCATGGGATTGGGATTTTCAATTGACTATGGAACTATATTCTTATTTACCCTTTTGACTTAAATAATGTTACGTGGTTACATGCTTAAGCCAAATTTCTTAACACATTTTTTAAATTATATGTGTACAGATTTGGTAATTAACTTAAATCACAACAATAAAATTGTACTGAAAACGAGTGTCGAAAATGCAAAACAATTTCTTGACGAGAAGGAGGGGACTCCCTTGTCAGGTCTTGTGCAGTAAGTAGTGAGAGGATTACTATCGTCTTACTACTTGGGTGTAGGTAGATCAGCATCAATTGTGCGAGTAATTCATCTAGAGAGAACAGCGCGATCTACGATTATATAACCTAGCAGATGCATTATTAGTTCCTTTTATTCGTATTTTCTCAACTTATTTTTCAATAATATTTTAACAGAAAAAGTCGCATGAGAAATGCCTTTACCATGCAGTTAAAACCAGGTTATGCAGCGGAATATAAACGCAGGCATGATGAGATCTGGCCTGAACTCAGTTCTTTTCTTTCGGAGGCGGGAATTAGTGAGTATTCTATTTTCTTGGATGAAAGGAGCCATACCCTATTCGCTGTCCAGGAATTGTCAGCAGACTTTGAGTCGAGTCAAATCCCGAACCATCCCATTGTCAAGAAATGGTGGGCCTATATGGCCGATATTATGGAGGTTCATGAAGATAACGAACCTGTCACGCACCCTTTACAGGAGGTGTTCTATATGAAGTGAGCTTTATTACTCCTCTGCTTCATACAGCCCCGTATTCCCTTTTTCCCAGCTGGGAAGTAATTTTTGGATCAGCTCCGGGTGATCACTTGCAATGTTAACTTTCTCCAAGGAATCGGCCTGATGATCATAGAGCTCAAATTGAGGCTCGGCTTCCCTGAAATATTTCGTTAGACGGTACTGTGGTGTGCGGAGACTAATTCCATTTCGATAGTAGCTAAAGGCCGTATTGCGCCAATTTGCATTATCAGAAGATTGGAGGAGTGGCAAGAGATTATCACCGTCTGTGGAAGAAGGTGTGTCGATACCGCAAGCCGCCATGAGGGTAGGGTAGAGGTCTATCGTGCTGACGATTTCCGGGATGGTTTTTGCCTGCTTTTCCAACGAAGGAATTTTCAGCATAAAAGTACTTTTAAGCGCTCTTTCGAAAAGCGTGTGTTTCCCCCAAACCCGTTGATCGCCCAAATGCCAGCCATGAT
>CAJXPD010000185.1 GCA_913057785.1 uncultured Lewinella sp.
CGCTGTTTACTCACCATAGATTCCAAATCGTGAAACGGTATCTCCAAGGAATTTGGTGGTGCTTCTTCTGCAGGCCTGAGAAAACCATTGCTGTCCAGCAATTGTACTAAGTCCTGTATAAAAGAGCTGGGAATATTGTCCGAGGCATTTTGTTCCAAGGCAGTGGAATCGAAGGTGCCCAGCTGATTCATCAGCTGCAGCAAATGCATAACAGCCATAGCCTTATCCTGAGAGAAGGACAGCGTTCGGCCTAATCGCTTGATAAGCAATCGATCCCCATCCGAAAAATAATTGAAGGGAATCAGTTTATAAGTTGAATTCATATTGATATGCCTATGAAATTGTCCATTCTTCTAGCCAATGGCCGAGAAGATACAGAACAACTTCTACGTCTTGATCAGTTGGAATGGGGTAATAGTGCTTGCCTGGTGATCCAGCCTAATTTGAAACAAACTGGGCCGGATCACCTGGCAGATGTTACCAAACGGCAAATTCAATGCCATAGGTAACTAGCAGCAGCAGCAACAACAGCAGCAGCAGAATGAATCGCTACAATCTACTTTTAAGTTGTTAATATCTTTGCCCAGCGCTGCTTCATTTACTGCACCAGCCAAGAGACTAAGGTCACCAAAAGTAAGCTGTTGAACCGTCCTACTTGGACGCGTAGTCATCTTCTTACTGCTATTGTAAGGGTCTACGATGGCCTTCAAGTCAGCTGGCGAAACGCGCTGAGCGGCAGAACTCAACTTTCTTTTGTCAGCTGGCTTCATTCCAATGAGATCAACAATCGGTTTGCTTGTTGCTTCTTCAGGCATGTTCTCCATGCTCATACCCATCAGACCAAAAGCCAAAGCTCCTCCCCCGACTGCTTTACCAGCACTAGAAAGGAATCCTCTTCTGTTTGACTTGGATTCGGGATTTTTCATAGGTAAGTAAGTTAATAAGGTTAAAAAATATACTTCTTTTGGTGTTAACTGTCGTGCTGGGCTGCTTCGAACTTGCAAAAGGCTACTCCTCAAAACATCCATTTGAGAGGCTTCGCACTAAAGCATTGCCCTTTAGGCCTTAATCAAGGTCCTACTTATAGTGTATTAGCCGATACAAATCGTTCCATCGATTTGCACGAAAATTTGTGCGGCGAATCTTTTTCTAGGATCAAGCTACTGCCGGTTGACCAAGGTAGAGTTTACTGGCCAGCGTATTTTTCTTAGCACATATTGAAAATTTCCTTGAAAGTAACACGGGTATTTCAAGGAAAAAGAGGTGGGCATTGCGGGTACCAGCCCGAATAGTCTAATTGGTGTAGAATTTAGATGTTGAGTGGCAGTAATCTACTGCTGAAGATAGAATATTTAAGTAGGATTTCAAAGAAAAGCCAACATCCTACTCAAACTCACTGGTAAAATGAAATTGGACTTTAGGGTGGTTCTCCTGTGCAAGGTTTAAGGTCCAGGCGGATTCTGCCAAGAAAACCAACTTCCCATCCTTGTCTTTAGCTAAATCTCGCTTCCGACGAGTTAGGAATTCTTTCAAAGCAGCTTGATCATCGCAACTTACCCAACAGGCTTTGTGTAGGCTGACTGGCTCGAAGTTACAGGATGCTCCGTATTCGTTTAATAGCCGATATTGGATCACATCAAACTGTAGCGCTCCTACCGTACCAACGATTTTTCTGTTATTGGATTCTCGCGTGAACAACTGTGCCAAGCCTTCATCCATCAACTCGGACAAGCCTTTGTTGAGCTGCTTGGTCTTCATCGGATCCATGTTATTCACATAACGGAATTGCTCCGGTGAAAAGCGGGGGATTCCCTTGAAGTGCAAGACTTCTCCTTCGGTTACGGAATCACCGATCTTGAAGTTACCGGAATCGTACAAACCAATTACATCCCCTGGATAAGCTTGTTCCACTACCGTCTTCTTAGAAGCCATGAAAGAAGTGGGGTTGGCAAACTTCATCTTGCGGTTTTGCCGAACGTGCAGATAATTGGTGTTACGTTGGAAAGTACCGGAGCACACCCGTAAGAAAGCGATACGATCTCGGTGGCGCGGGTCCATATTCGCATGGATCTTGAATACAAACCCGGCAAACTTATCTTCCGTTGGATCGATTTGGCGCTCTTCCGTGATACGAGGAAGTGGTGGTGGCGCAATATCTACAAAACAGTCCAGCAACTCCCGAACCCCAAAGTTATTAATCGCACTACCAAAAAATACAGGAGATAATTCACCGTTGAGATAGGCTTCTTTATCAAAGGCTGGATAGACTTCACGAATCATTTCCTCATCTTCTCTCAACTCATCTGCTGCCGCCTCTCCTACTTCCTTGTCGAGTAATTCATCATCGAGATCCGTAATCTCTATAATATCGTCTTCTTCCTGCTTACCATGCGGACGAAACAGGACTAGTTTCTTTTCATAATTGCTGTATACCCCTTTAAATCGCTGTCCCATACCGATAGGCCAGCTCAAAGGCGTCACGGTCAAGCCCAATTTCTGTTCTACCTCATCCAGTAGATCAAAACCGTCTTTCCCTTCGCGGTCAAGTTTATTGATGAAAACAATGATGGGTGTATTCCGCATACGGCACACATTCACGAGTTTCTCCGTTTGCGTTTCCACCCCCTTGGCCACGTCAATCACCACAATCACGCTATCCACTGCAGTTAAAGTTCGATAGGTGTCTTCGGCAAAATCCTGGTGACCTGGCGTATCCAAGATATTGATCTTGTGTCCGCGGTAATTGAAAGCCATTACCGAAGTCGCTACCGAGATACCCCGCTGCCGTTCAATCTCCATGAAGTCGGAAGTCGCTGCGCTTCACTTTATTCGACTTCACGGCCCCAGCCTCCTGGATTGCACCACCAAAAAGTAGTAGCTTTTCCGTGAGGGTCGTCTTACCTGCATCCGGGTGACTAATAATCCCGAATGTCTTCCGCTTATTCAATTCTTCTAAAAAACTCATGCGTGCCTTCGATTTTGAAGCTGCAAAAGTACGGATTTTTTCGGGGTAATGGAAGTGACATTCCATTCAAAACAAACAACCCTATCCACTGCTTACCAGCGAATAGGGCCATCGAATCAATTAGGAAGTGGATGTTTTAAAACAAGCTTTCACCTACTCCCATCACTTTTAGTCGGAATATATAAGGCAATTAATAGTCTTTGATCTGACCGCTGCCTTCCAAGCGAATGCTACTGGACTCATCCTTCCGGCGCTGCAGATTTTCGACATAGGCCAGCTTGGCATGACTGTCTCCTTGTAGGTTAATCCGAGCCGTATTTAGGCTGGCCTTTTCGGCGTCGAGGCGAGCGGAAGTTTGAAGTTGAGCGTCCAAGTAGCCGTAACGGCCGTTCATATCTAGTTTGTTTCCTTGGTTCTGTTGTACCAGTAAGCTATCTAGTTCCAAATAGGTTTTCACTTCAAATTTCCCCTGGGTGTATAATTGCATGAAAGATTGTTGGAAACCATTGATCCTGACATCATCCGTATTCAAAGCCTCAATAGCTTCCAATTCAGGTAGCGTAATGAACAGTCGAATCGGTGCATCCGGGTGTTCTACCGGAGATTGAATCGTGAGGTGATCACCCGCTTGATTGATCTTCAAGTGATCCGTGTATTTTGCCGGACCGGAGAGCCGAATGGTATATCGATCAGCTCTATCAATCATAACCTTCATCTCTCCTTCCAGTCGGATTTTCTTGAAGTCCTTCATAGATAGGCGTTGATCTTCTGCCTCTTCCTCCGCTTTTTCACAAGAAATACAGCTAAGTCCATCAGGTCTCATTTCCCAGGCATTATTAGGTTCACGCCAAGGGTTGATTCGGCCATTTTCCAGATCCACAGAACTTAGGATTCTACCCATTTTCCGATCAATCTGTACAAAGCTCTGCTCAGGTACTAGCAAGGTCAATTTAACGCGTTGGTGGCGCCATTTTTGGTCCTTAGGTATAGGAAATCTATCAGGGAACGTGATCTTATTTCCCTCGATTTGCAGCGGTACATTCAATTGAGAAGCCAAGAGGTTAGCATCGGCTTGATCTCGTCCGCGAGCAAATACTTTTTGCTGTAATTCAAAAATTCCTTTCTCTGACTTTTTGATGGCCAATGACACCTCTGCTCCAAAAATCTCTTGCTCTACTTCCTCTAGTTCGTCATAGAATGTCCCATCATTATCATAATGTGTCGGAGAAAGCACTAAATGAACCGTATCACCTTGCATTAGCCCCGGATTCATATTCTGGCTAACCCCTACATCTGAGCTAAATTCACGCCCCACCATACTCGCCAAAGCGAAGAAGCTCACCATATTCAAGCCCCAAAAGGCAGATAAACCGATCCCCCATCTCTTGCTCATGCGTGTTCCAAATACCAAGCGGAAAGCACCAAGTGCTACACTTAGCAAAGGAATTCCAATCAGGAACATCAAGTTGAAAACAGCTAGGCTAGAGAGTAGTCCTTGACCGGGTAAGACCCTTTCTGCAAATGGCATCCCAAAAAAGATCCCAACTACAGAGATGATCCAAGTCACCAATAAGGCGATGAGAATACCAATTGCCATTAAAAATAAGATGGGTTTAGCTATAGCTAGAATAGTATCAATTGCCTTTTTGAAGAAGTAACCAATCCCGTCTACTACCTTCTTTCCAGATTCGCCATCGAATTTCACACCGTAGACCTTCGATCCTTCTTTGGAAGTAATCTCATCACCAAACTCACTCACCTTCTTGGAGATGTTCTCCACCTCTTCCTGGATGATCTTACCGATATTGGAAACATTGATGGCCTCCCCTCTCATGGTAAGGCGATCGCCTGCGGTTTTGGCTTCCGGTAATATCGCCCAGAGGATGATATATACCGTGATACCAAAACCACCGGAAATCGTAAATAACACAAAAAGAATTCTGACCCAAACGGGGTCTTGGATGCCGAAGTAGGCGGCAATGCCGGCACAAACGCCTGAAACGACCTGATCATCAGGATGTCGGAACAAACGCTTCCCGGTCTTGTATTTGCTTTTACTATCAGTGGCTTTAGCAGACTCTTCCTCGTCCATTTCGGTCTCGGCATCAAAGTCTTCTGGTCGGCCCATGACAGCAATCGCCCCTTCTACATCTTTAAGGGTAACAATCGGGCGATCTCCCAGCTTTTCCTGGAAAATCTCAGCCAAACGGCTTTCTATATCGGATGTAATTTCTTCAAATCCATTTACTTGGCTAAAGTGCAACCTAATTGCCTCCAAGTATCCTTGCAGGTGAGCATAAGCATCCTCATCAATAGTGAAAGGATAACCGCCAAGATTAATTGTGACTATTTTATTCATTAGTGAGGATGTTTTTAGTGGAGTTTTCAACGGCTTGTACTAGTTCATTCCAGGTTACAAGCAGTCCCTTTAGGAATTCGTGTCCAGCTTCTGTAATCTCATAGTACTTGCGAGGTGGCCCCTTGCTGGATTCTTTCCAAGAGTAGGTCAGGAGTTCTGCATTTTTCAGTCGAGTCAACAAAGGATAGAGGGTCCCCTCGACCACAATCAGTTGTGATCCCTTCAGCTTGTCGATAATATCAGAAGGATAGATGGGTTCTTCTGAGATTATGGAGAGCACGCAGAGTTCTAGTATTCCTCGTCTCATTTGTTTCCTTGTTTTGTCTATGTTTTCCATCATCATGATACAAATGTACAAAACATATAGTACTATGCAATGCATAGAACTACAATTACACCTAATACCTCGACTAACCTAGTAGCTTCTTCGACGAATGGAGAGGTGAGGTAGAAGCCAGACGTCAGATAGAAGGGCTAAGAGGCCGCAGATCAGGTACCAGCTTATCAGAAGTTAGACCACTTTGATGTCCGAAATCTGTCGGCTGCAACCTGTCTTCTCCCCTTCCGTCATCTGTCCTCTCTCCCCCTCTCGAAGCAATTCCTAACCCCAAAGCACCATGAAGTGTACTATTCTATTTATTTTTGCGTTGGTCTAACAGCCTGTGTCCTTTGAATGCACAAGTGTAAGTGGAGGAGAAACTACATCCGAAGCTTCAATAATTGTAATCAAAAGAAAAGATGAGAAAATTGATTTGTTTGTTGAGCTGGCTGATTGCCACCACCTCGATTGTTAATGCTCAGTGTGAGATTGTCGTAAATGAATTTGATGCCTTCGATAGTGTGCGCACGGTGGCGGCAGCCCATGTGAACATGGGCTTGATGATTCCGAGCTTATTTGAAACGGTGGACGGCCCTAAGATTATTGAACAGGGCAAAGCCATGTTTATGTATTCTGAGAAAGATAGCATTAGCAGTTTCTTTATGCTCTTTGCTATTTCAGAGTATGGTTACCACCCCATTGATAGTGGACAAAATGTATTGATCAAATTGTCTGATGGAGAGGTAGTTGGATTACACAACTTTCCGGACGATGGGCAATTTGATAAAAGCACCAATATGCGGGTGTACTCTCATGCCTGCGTAGTGCCTTTGGATCTTTTCTATCGCTTGACTGATACGCACATCGAACAGATCCGGATCAATTACAATAAGAAGAAACAAACCATTAAACTGTCCAAAGAACAACAGGAGGCTATCCGAGCGGCCGTAGAATGCGTGGGCACAGAAGTGGGGGTCTACCCGGTCAAACCCTAGCAAGAAAAGGCTAACAAGAAAAAAGCCATCACCCAGAACTTGGGCGATGGCTTTTTTCCTTCATGTATTTTTGATGTCCTTTTAACGTAGCAAGGTAACGTTGCCTTGTCTAATTAGTTCTTCACCATTCGGACAGACGGCCCGTAGCCAGAATCCATAAACATCCGGTGGCAATTGTTTTCCTCGGTAGGTACCATCCCAACCTTTGCTTGCCTCGATGTAACTTCGAGTACGATACACCTCCTCTCCCCATCTATTGAAGATCATGAGCTCTACATCTTCAATTTCTACTACACTTCTTAGACGAAGATTATCATTGGTGTTGTCGCCATTTGGCGTAAAGGTATTAGGCAAGAAGACGTGGTCAAGATCACACACGAAGGGAATCACAAAGACTTCCACCGATAGATCTTGCGTACAACCCAGATTATCTACCGTTACATCGTAGATATTTGACCCCGGTTCATCAGGCGTAGCGACTACTACCGGACCATCGTCTGGTGTCACATCACCCGAAGGTGGGAACCAAGTATAGGTACAGTTGACGCAACCGGTGACCTCTAAGGTGCTAAACTCTTCCAGTAGGATCGTATCTGGACTGGCATTAATACTCAAGGAGTCTTCCAATATAATCACCACGGCAGTCGTGCTCAAAGTATCTGTACAACCTAATTGGTTGGTCAATACGACTGAAACCTCGTTTACCGTATTCGGGTCAATCATAATCCGATCTCCTCCAGGAGGATTCGCTATTCCATCGGGTAGCCATTCGTAAGTGAGGTTCTGATCTGCACTAAGATTGGCTACTATGATTTCGGCACTGTCTGTAGGCTCGCAGAAAATGAGGTCGGAGGTGATGGAGGCGTTGATCGGCAATCTTTGCACGGACACTTTTCCTCTCTCTGTACACCCTTCTTCACTAGTAGCTCTCACATAATAAGTGATTTCTCCATTCGGGGAAACAGGTACCTCTCCACCAGTGGCAAAGGGATCGCCGGATAAATCTGCCGTTTCAAACCACTCAAAGATCACATTGTCCAGATCACTGGTAGCTGTCAATACCAGATCTACTGGTTCACAAGCTAGAGTATCCCCGGTGGTCATGAGATTGATTTCAGGTAAAACCGTCACTGCCACCTCCTGGCTAATCACACAACCACTCATTGGATCTTCCACCGTTACGACGAAAGTAATATCTGTATTTGTAGTGATGATCGGATTATGTGGGCCATTCGTAACCAAATCTAGATTGGTATCGGGCGTCCATTCGTAATTAAGATCTGGATTGCCGTTTGGATTAAGTTCAAATGGCGTATTTGGACAGATAGTATAAGCTGTATCTGGCAGTGCATCTGTTACATCATTGACAATTACTACGACCTGACTGGTATCGCTACAACCACTGTCTGGATCAGTAGCGATGGCTGTATAGATTGTATTCCCTTGTGGTGGCAAAACCTGTACCGCAGTCCCCTGATCAAATGGGGTATCTAAAGCCGGCGAGTCGTACCAATCAATTTGCGTCGCGATATCTGTACTGGCCGTCAATGTCAGCATAATAGGCTCGCAAACCATCGTATCTCCCGTCGTAACCAAGTTGATTTCCGGGTAGGCAATCACGCGTACGGTTTGTGACAGTTGACAGCCCGTCTGTGGATCCGTAACGGTGAGGTTAAAGAGAATATCGCCCGTAGTGGTAATGATCGGATTATGCGCCCCATTGGTTGTTAAATCAAGATCCGTAGTGGGATCCCAAACGTATTGAAGGTTTGGATCACCATTGGGATTTAATTCCGTGGGTTGATTAGCACAAACGCGAATCAAGGTATCTGGCATGTTCTCCGTGATATCATTCACTTGAATTACAACCACACTAGTATCCGTACAGCCAGAGACCTCAGCAGTAGCAATAGCTGTGTATGTATTGACTCCCAATTCAGGAGATACAGTAAGACTAGTACCCTCTCCTAGTTTATTGGCTGGAGAAGCATCATCATACCATTCAATAGTAGATTCAACGACCACGGTAGCAGTCAATTCTACATCTACAATTTCACACAGTGCGGTATCTCCTTGCGTTTGTAGGTCAATATCCGGCGTAACGGAGACAAATACTTCAGCCGTTGTTTGGCAAAGTACACCATTCCTTTGGTCGGTAATGGTTACTTGGTAGGTCTGTGAGGCATTGCCTGTAAATATCGGATTAACCGCATTCGCATCATCCAAGTTATCTGCAGGAGCCCATTGGTATTGATACCCCTCTACAAAGTCAGGATTGATCGGGGTAGCCTCACCAAAACAAGCAAAGATTGTATCTCGAACTTCCCCATCAAAAGGAACTACCTCTACTCTAATATTGACCGTATCCAAGCAGGCATTCTGGTTACTAACGATAGCAGTAAAGTCAACCGCTCCTTCTGCTTCGGATACTCGAACGATTGCTGTAGCTTCATTTGCACCAGAAACGATATTAGAGTTAGGCATCCAACTAATAGTCAAATCATCCTGATCATCCAGGTTAACTACTGAGATGGCTGTTTCTAAATCCGCACAAGCGGTAACTGTACTACCTGGATCCGCAACCACATCCACGCCTTGATCATTAATAATTAAGGTATCACTATCCGTACAGCCAAAGGCATCCGTTGCGATTGCATAGATGGTGTCTGAGCGGAATGGATTGATGGTGATAGATGGAGCACTACCTAGATCGCCTTCTTGCGCGCTACTCCAACTAATGGTTACATCTACATCTTTTTGTGGGTGCAATACTACATCCTCTCCACAAGTAGTCACGTCATCTCCAAGATCCAAATTGATATCTGCTGGTACAAAGACCGTTACCTGATCTGTTACCGCACAGGTATCAGAACCGGCGATATTCAAGACACTCACTGTATAAACCGTGGTAGCACTGGGCGAAGCCATCGGGTTGGCCACATCTGTAGCACTTAAACCCTCAGCGGGTGTCCAGGAGTAGATATAATCTGGATTGCCATCGGGGTTCAGCGCAATACTATCACCGCGGCAAAGCGTTAGGGTATCGGCGAGATTGAGATCCACCAATTGGATATCCAAGGTTTCAGTGGTCTCGTCATCACAGTCATTCTCTGAAGTCACTTTCAAAGTAACAGTCAGGTCTCCACTATTTAATACTGTTATGATAGGATTAGCTTCTGTGGAAGACGCTCCATTACTGAAAGTCCACATATATTGGAGATCATTCCCAAAGGAATTGAGGGATTGATCAAAAAAGGCAATTTGAGCACTATCGGGACTACAACTTACTATGTCATAGGTAAACTCAGCGGCCAATTCTGGGTCCTGTGTAGTCACATCTGCTGAAAAAGTAGTAGCACAGCTCACATCGTAAATCAGACCTAAGGTTACCGTAAAGGTTCCCATAGCCGGATAATCATGGCTCACCGTTTCTTCATCACTTACTAGAGTCGTACCATCTCCAAAGTCCCAGACATAGCCAAAAGCATCGGTACTGGTATTGGTAAACACTACTGTATTGCCATTACACTGAAGCTCGCTGGTAAAACTTAGGTTTAAGTTCGGATCTAGCACTGCAGTGTGTACAGAATCTAGATATTGGCAGCCAAACTGGTTTTCAATGGTCACGAAAAGGGTTTGTACTCCTATGGTTTCAATGACATCAGGTGAAGCCGAATCAGCCCCACTGACAATTACATCCAAGGGTGACCAACTGTAGGTCAAGGTATCATTTGGGTCTAAATTCGTAATCGAAACATCCAGTTCTTCTCCTAAACAGACAGCAGCTGTATCGGGAACCGTCACTTCTACCGGCCCTCCACTCACGGTAACTGTATCTCGATCCGTACAACCTTCGGTATCTGTAGCGATCACAATAATTGTCTCCACACCAGATACTGGGAATCGAATCTGCGGACCGTCACCTAAATTATTACCCTCATCATCTTGCCACTCAATTGTAGCATCAACCGCTGTGGTTGCATTAAGCGTTGCAGTAGGGTCACAAGTAATGCTATTCACTGCATCGCCTGTAATCGTAAGATCTATATCCGCTCCCACTTCTACCTGAAGCGTTCGCTCCTCAAAGCACTCAGGAACGGTTTGACTACTAATTCGTACCGTATAGGTCGTAGAAGTAGTGGGTGAAAAAGTGGGTTGGGCAGCGGTGACATCATCGACTCCTTCCGCAGGAGACCACAGGAAGTCAAGGCCGGTTGCATCTCCGGTCATAGAAACCTGCTCTCCCTCTCCAAAGCAAATGCTCAACGTATCAGGGTAAGCGATATCAATCACCAAAGAAGCACCAATTTCCACCGTCAAGGTTGTCTCACAACCAATTCCATCTCGTACAGAAAGTTCATAACTCCCAACTCCCAGGTTTTCGAACAAACCCGAAGATTGGAAAGGGCCACCATTTAAGCTGAATTCATATCCAGCGCCACTTCCTCCAGCGGCACTTGCCTGAATGGAACCATTATTAGAAGCCGCACAAGTAGCGTCTTGTGTGGTAAAACTTAACTCAGGGCCATCTTCATCCGTCACAGTTTGACAGCAAACCAATTCACATCCTTGTCCATCCGTGATGGTTACGCAATATTCTCCGGGAACGGAAATTGGGCCAGAAGAAACATCGGAACTACTGAAACCATCAGGGCCGCTCCAAGTATAGGTAGGATTGCCGACCGTACCCGAAGTAGCCACTTCCAATACGGTAGTTCCATTACCACAAATCGTACTATCTCCGGTGATCTGGCAGCTTAAGATGGGGATATCCGCCTGCGTGACGATAATGACATTCGCAAACCACCAAGTATTCAGGGTGTTCTTATCACCATATCCAGTTGTTAAATCATCTATCACATCCGTGCAATCGTCAGTAGTGATATTGACATCGAAATTATTCCAGGTGCGGCAGCCATCGGTAGCACAGCTACACCCGTTCTGCCCATTTTTGGGCTGACCGGTTCCAGGATCATCAGGAATCAAAGTATCATCCCAATACAAACGATCCGTCACAATTCCTCCAGCACATTGTGGTCGAATAGATTCTACACAAAATCCATTCTTCAAATACTCCACATCAAAGACTGCCCAGTGCTGAACCCCTTGGGAATAGGCAAATATGATATCTACGCGATCGCCAAAGCCAATCGGTGTACCGTCTCCTTTAATCCCATCCCAGGGAATACAAGCAGATAGCTCATTGGGACCGAAATTGTAGATTAAGTTGACATCCATGGAGTTGGCGTCGTACTGGCCATTCTGATCAAAATCCAAGAAGACTTCAACTTGTCCTGGCTTCGTTACAGATACTTCTAGACAGAATCCATCGGCCGTACAAGTAAATTCAGCTGCAGCCGTAATATCTCCACATTCACCATCCGGGAAAACTAAGGGATCAGGTTCATTTAGAAAGATCTGATGTTCTGCTGCACGAACCGTTTCGTTAATAGCTGGAACCGATCTACGATTAACCACCAAGTCATCACTATCTCCAGGTCCAGTACTATTGAAAGCTACGTTAAAGGATAGTCCCTGTAAACCAGAATTGGCAAAGTTGATTCGAGAAACGAAGCCATCCGTTGTGTAGGAGTAAAGCGTGCCGTTGAACTCTCGGTTCCATTGACACTCCGGTGTACTTCTTTCAGAAACGGCGGGTGTTCGAAAGGACCAGTTGCGCGACCAAACCCGGCCAAGAATGGGTTGATCATCTAGCGTTACCGTAATATCCCAGTAACCGATATTGATCTGAGCCGTACCATCACTGAAGAGATCGCGGATCTCGATGATATAGTCTCCAGCCTCGCCTGGCGCAAATCGATAGATGAGATTACCGTCATCATCGGTAGTAGTCACATCATAATTACCGAACTGAGCCTGAGTCCAACTCTTCACATTGGCATTATCATTATTAATCACGAAAGGACCGTGAACAGGCTCTGTCACTCCGGGTTTTCGAATTCGGAATTCGTAATTACTACGACTCAAGTCATAGATCATACCATTAGGCTGATGCTCACCAGAGAGTCCAAGATAAACGACCTCATTAGGGTCCCTTATCGTGACAAAAAGCCGACTATCTTCGGGGCCATCATAAGCCGCAAAATTTCCAAAGCCATCGCGGTCACATTCTAACATGACCAAGGAGTCTTGTGGGCTGGGAGCCAGTTGTCGGGTGCCTTCTGCCAACGCCTTGGGCGAGCTAAGAACACCTAAGGCCATGAAGACCAAACTGGCTTTCCGTAGTTTTCTGCACAAAGGGATGATCTTATTTTTCATCACAGTTTTTTTCGTCTCCTGGGCATCCTGATCGGATGTCCCAAGGAAGCTTTTTTAACATGGGGCAGATACAGCGATAATTTCTAATGGTCCATGGGAGCCTCCTGTGCTGCACCTTTCTGTCCCTTTCTTTTTTGGATATGCGAACGGGCGATAGTTCATCTTATGACACTATCGTCTGTTCTATTTGTGGTCAAACCACCTTATTTATTTCTCGTCTCGGGTATTGGGTCGTGTTTCCTGTCGTTGGGGGGGCGTTTGAAAGGATTCAGCACCTACCAAGCGTACACGTACGTGCCGTCGGGCTGAAGCTACCAAATCATATACCGAAGCCTTGAGGTCATCATCATCATCACTCACCTCTTCCTTCCCTTCGATTTTGCTAACCTTGACCGGATCATAATTGGACTCCCCAAAGTTGTTTTCAATAAATTTGAGTTTCCCATTATCGATGTATGGCTTCAGCATATTGCCGTCTGGATCCTTATATCGCTTGAAGTGGTTCTTTACACAATCAATTCTTCTAGCTGCCAGGTCACTGTTATAGCCACTTTTACCTTTAGGACTCGCACTTCCCATCAATTGTACCGTCACATCCTGCCCATTCGCCAAAAGGGCTATTAATCGATTACTAAATTCAATTAGTCTCTCCGGAGCACGATTTACATCCCGATCAAAGAAGTCACGGAATCGTCGACTCACGATGAAACTATCATTCTTCGTCATCCCTTCTGTAAACCCAGCTATAAAGCGATCTTTTTGTTCGTAATACACTTCATTCGTCTCGATATACTCAAGGCGAGTTCGTCGAAGCCTTGTACGTGGATTGGGGTGGTCATTATCAAAATATAGCACCAATTCAGCAGGTCTGGGCATATAGACATCCAGGATCGGTTCTCCTTTCCAAGCTATAGCATCTTCTGGGGTGAAGTATAGAATTTCCTCCACCGTTTGGAACCCATCCTTACTAGCCCGAAGCATATATGGACGATTAAGGTCAAGTTTAAACTTGAAGGTATTATCTAGCATATTGATATTATCGTGAATCAATTTTGGCTCTCCATCCACTAACTCAAGCAACTCAAGCCGAACACCAACCAGCGGAGCTATCGTTCCAGCCTCAAAGGTGGCCACCTCCAAAGTCTGGCCCAAGTATAAATCAGCCGTGGCAGTCTTAGCCTGTGAATAAACAGGGTCCGTCAAATCGATATAAGTGGTATCTATGCCAATGAAGCCTGGCTTTAAGCCCGTCACCATGTACTTTCGACCGCGTTCTACGGGAAAGGTAACATTGTTGGTCTGTAGCGTAATGCCGCTAGATACCAATTGCGGTCCCCCTGGTGTGATCTCATACAATTGTACCCGCACTTCTGTGAGTGGTGTTGTATCAAGCGCATGCCAAGTATTGACGATTAGATCCATACTGGGATCTAGATAGAGATCTTGCTCGATTGTAGATTTCCCTGTAAAGCGAGGATCATCCGTATCAATTTCCGCCAAGGCTTCGGAGAATCCATTCTTGGTTCCCTTTAGCCGATATTTCTTTCCACGCTCAATAGAGAAAGGAAACTGATTATTATTTGTATTGACGAGTTTATCGATTAAGATTTCTTCACCATCCAGTCCAATTTCATATAGCTCTACCGTAGCTCCTACCAAAGCCAGACTGTCTTTGAGGTTAAAGGTCCGGGCGAGAAGATCGATCATCGGTAACTTCAGCTTGTAAATATCATTACAGCAGTATTCCTTCGAGCTATCCCAAAAGACGGCACTAGAATCCGGGCGGTTGGAGGAGAAATAGGCTACCTTTTTACCATCTTCTACAACTTGGGTGTAGTACATATCATTGTAACTACTGTTAATTGGGATTCCCAAGTGTTCTGGCGTTGTCCAACGGCCATCTCTCTTTCTAGTCTGATAATTATCAAAGCCACCTAGTGTTTGATAACCGGTGGTACTGAAGTAAAGACTTTGTGTTTCGGTGTGGAAATAAGGAGTGGCATCATCATCCGCAGTGTTAATGCCCTTCAAGTTTTTAGGTACGGTCAAGTTGCCCGTTTCGGGGTCGATGTAGCTGAACCAGATATCCAACTTGCCTTCACCTCCTTTGCGATCAGAAGCAAAGTACAAGACTTCCTTCTGTTCTTCGTAGTCATATCCAATACTAGGATGCGTATTGGTAGCCTTCTTAGCGTTAATATTTAGCTCTATGGCATTCACCCAGCTTCCATCAGCTTGAATATCTGCTCTATACAATTTGCACTGAATCGTATCTCTACGCAGATAATCACAGATCGTGTAATACACCTGATCATACTGCTGGGTAAAAGCAGTATGCGCCACGTGTCGTCCAGGACGGTTTACGTAAGCTGGTAATTCTACTCCTTTTTCTGCTAGTTCTCCCGTAGGAAGGATCGTGGTTTCCATGATCCGCATATAATAGCGCGGTGGATTCAAGGAGTCCTTTTTATCCAAATGCCGATATGAGGAGTAATACATGGTATCTCCCTTAAAGGCGGCAGCATAATCTGAGTGCTTACTATTGACATTGGTATTTAAGTGCTCTACCTGGACATCATCCCGCTCTGCTTTGACACTTAGGGCCCAAAGCGCATTTTCAAAACCTCTATTAGCTGCTTCTGTATAGTCTTCGTTGACTTGATCAGCCTGATTTAAAAAGGTTTGATAAAAATCTCGAGACTGTTCGTACTTACCTCGAGTGTGTTTCACAACCCCTAACCAATAATTGGTGAGTGGAAAGTGTTTGGCACTAGGACTTTTCAAGACCTCTTGGTAAATACTATCAGCACGGCCATACACTTGTGCCAGGCGAGCTGCCTGTGCGTAATTGTACAACATGGAGGCTCGGATGCTGTCGTATTTTTCTAGACGAGCCGCTTTATATCGCAAGGCAATTTCATAACATTTATATGCGCCGTAGTAATCGCCTTCTTCAAATGCTTTCTCTCCTTCCTCGACCCAGGCCTGCATCGTCTGGGATTGTCCCAGCGACAGTAAGGAAAGGAATATGATAGTGGTGAATGCAAGCTTCTTCATCGTAAATGGGAGCTATACGTTAGTTAATTACCCTAGTTTGGGCAGGTCTTTGACGAAAATTAAATGAGGGGGCAGTTTCGTCGACCAGGTCTTTTGGGGGTTTTGAATAGGTATCTCACGGAGAATTCAGGGCCGCCTCGGCGTTGCGTTGCGACATTGATGTCAGAAACGTTTACATCATAGTTGAATCCTGCCTGCCAGTTGTTGAAATAGATCTCTATGGTTGGCATAAAAGCATCACCAAAGTCATTGTTTAGACGATAACCAATACCAACTAGTAACGCCCATTGATTACCCAATTGGCGATCAATGTGCACTTTGGCTCCCAGCATCCCCAAGTATTCTCGGTAGGGGCCCTGGAATTGGCCAAATATGTTAGCAGCTAGGTCAAAATCATCGCTCAACTGCAGGATACCCATGGCGTAAGGGCTCAGGCGCATATCCAGGCGCTCTGTCTCTCCCTCAAAAAAAGCTTGGTTGGGTTCAGTTAGATGATGAAAGCCTACCCCGAAGTCGATCTTCGATCTTTGATCTAACAAATCTACCAGGCCTGATTGATCCAGCGCTTGGATACGAAAGTTGAATCCTAGAGAGAAGTCCACAAAGGAGCGACTTGTTCTTCCAAATGTTTCGCCATTTGGAGCATTGGGGAGGTACTGACCTCTTTCGAAGACAAATTGTTCGTCGAAGCTCAGTGCATCCGTCTTAAAGCCTCGCTGATTGATGCTCACCTGTCCTCCTAGCGTTCCGAAGAAGTGATCGGAAAACATACGAGTAATCGAGCCATTGAGACCAAGGTCTCCCAATTGCAACTTCGAATAGCCAGCACGATCGTAGTTAAAGGATAAACCCGCCGAAAAGAACGTTCGGTTGATGGTATATCTACGATTAAACTTGATATCCGCTACTGCGGTAAAAGTTTGATAATCAACTGGCACGGCAGCCCATTGGCTACGATAGTTGGCCATGAAACGCACGTTGCCATTGAAGATCCCGGTCAGACCAGGATTCAATAAGATGGGCGCATTGTAAAATTGGGAGTAATGTACGTCTTGTGCAAACAAGGTGGGGCTGGAACACAAGAATAGGCTCATTGCGACAATAAGCCCTCTAAGTCTACAAACCAAAGGTGTAGTCATCTTTTCAGTTATATTCTGGGATTCTCTTGAGCAGTTCATGGTTTTTCTTTTTTCTAGAATGACCTCTCAAAAACTGATCATCCTGTGTAGTTCTCACATTCTAAAGACCATGCTCTAATAATCAGATACTCAATTCGTAAAGCTTGTGTTTCACCTTTACTTAAAAAAATGGCCAATTATCGCACATTCTATGGGCTATGGGTGGAATTGTCAGGGAACTAACACACAATGACTTATGACTGGGGGCCATTCCGAGGGAATGAATCATAATTAGGTGTCGTTCTTTAGATGAGATTAGAGGATAGAAAATCCGTATGAAGGCCGAAAGTTAATCCAAAATCCCATTTATAGCAACCACCTGTTGTGAAAACTTGTAATTGGTCGTCTATCGTCCTTACAGTAGCACTGCTGCCATGCGAAAGATAGAAACTTTGCCCTAAAACGAAAAGTCGCTAACCGTTTCCTAGCAAACTTTAACCATTTTCTCAACAGATTAGACCGTAAACCATAAAAAAGTAACGTTTTATAATAAAAAATATACTTATTCTAACATGAAAGTTACAGGATGAGGAGTGAGGATTAAGGAGTGAAAAATCCAATGATTCTGGCCAGATAGGATATTGAACAAACGCCCTTCTTGCTTACTTATTTTCAAAGAAGCTTAAGAAAGGCCGTAAACACCTTGTTTTTGTAAAAAAAGCAAAAAACCGACCGCTTCCTTCGTCAAATCGACCGCTTTCTAATTGGCGGGTAAAACGCATTGGATATACTTTGATTATCTAAAAGTTAAGGGTATTATTGTGTTGTATTTGAATAGATAACAATCCCAACCTCATTTATTCAAATATTTCCCCGAGTGTGCAATTTCGATTACATGCTCTTCGTTTTTAGATTGATTTTTTATTTCCCATTATTCCCTAATCAACCAAATAAAGAAACTCTTGACATTTAGTTAAGCATTTTTCGTCTACCCAACGAATGCTACTGACAAAGTGTTTTCCCATGTTAAAGATTGATGAGAACTCCCATAATCATTAATCGTTGATTCAAATCCCTAACATCCTATCCAACATTCTGTGCCTTTCGTTTTGACACATCGATTTTAAGTAATTGGCACATAGGATTGTTGTTTCCCGCACTATGTTTCCTGAACACTAGTCATTCCTTTTTCCAATTACAATTAATTAGGATCGTCCCTTGATTAAGACGAATTGATTATTTCCAACTTCAAAAAGGTATTAAGGTGAAAAAGGGTTTACTACTATTTGTATGTTTGATGTCTGCGTTACTACTGGATGCTGAAACGATTTTCGTAAAGGCCGGTATGAATGGCAATGGTACTTCTTGGATGAATGCTTATGGTGATCTCCAGCAAGCTCTAGCTTCTGCTCAAGCAGCAGATGAAATCTGGGTAGCTGCCGGAACTTACTACACCACCCAAGATGGCGATCGTACCAAGTCTTTCCGTCTAGTAGAAGGAGTTGCTTTATTCGGTGGGTTCGCGGGAACTGAAACCGCCAAAGAGCAACGTCAAATAGCAGTTAACCTCACCATCCTTTCTGGAGAAATTGGATCTGCCTCCAAAGAGGACAACGCTTTCACCGTAGTTTACGCTGATAAAGTAAGTCAAAAAACAGTTGTTGATGGTTTTACTATCGCAGATGGCGTATCCAACGGTTTTACCGTGAATGGAGATCTAAGCTTTTCCGGAGCAGCTTGGTTTAACAACGTAGCTTCTCCCACCATTAGCAACTGTACTTTCACTAATAACTATGCTCGGGAAGGAGCAGCTATCTATAACTACGCCAATAATGGCATTAGCAACCCTATTATTTCGAATTGCCGATTTATCTCTAACAGAGCCGATTTTGATGGTGGCGCAATATTCAATATGAGTATCAATGGCCAGTGTACTCCTCGAATTGCCAACTGCCACTTTGAGAACAACCATTCAACTTACGGCGCAGGTATTCTCAACAAAGGTGTCGATGGAATAGTAAAAGCGATTATTACTGGCTGTGTATTCAATAATAACGCTTCAATTTTGGGTGGCGTAGCTGTTTACAATCACCGTGAAGGTCGTGGCGTGTGCGACGCAATTATGCAAAACTGCCAGTTCAGCAATAACAGTTCTGTGGATGGTAACTCCATCGGCAACAACTCTACAGCTGGCAAGCAAAGTACCGGTGGTGCAGTTTTACGCAGCTACTAATACCTGGTTATAGATACATATGTTCTAGACCACCAATAAACACACACCTTGAGCGAATACGCTTCAAACAGAAAGCCGGTCAACCATTAGGTTGGCCGGCTTTCGAGTTTTCTCCCCTACCCTATTCCTTCGTCATCATTTATCTTCTGTTTTTGGATTATTCTTATTTTGCAGTTCCATCAGTAGCCATGATCATGAGATTCTTTTCACTTACAGTTCTCGCTCTACTTCTTTTCAGCTGTGCTGAAGAAAAAGCAGCTGAATCTACTCCTGCCGCCGCTATTATTGATCAACTTAAAGCAGAATATGCCCCGGATAAAAGGGTAGCCCGATGGTTCATCCAAGACGAACTGGAACAAGGTCAAGTTGTGTTGCGCGGAGAGACCAACCTACCTGAAGCCAAAGCGGCGCTTCTGGAACAGCTACAACAGCAGGAAATAAACTACATCGATAGCATTGAGCTACTACCAAGTGCCAATCTGGAGGGTAAACTATATGGATTAGTGAATGTCTCTGTAGCCAATATCCGATCCGAAGACAAGCATTGGGGAGAAATGGCTTCCCAGGTACTGCTAGGTACGCCATTGAAGATTATGAAAAAGGTGAGAGAAGGGTGGTACTATGTGCAAAGTCCAGATGGTTATCTGGGATATCTGGATCAAGGGGCAATAACGCTCTTGGATGAAATGGCCTTCAGAAGCTGGCAACAGGCGCCTAAAGTTATCTATTGGAAAGACTTCGGTTTTTCTACCTTACTCCCCGATAACAATAGTCAGCGCATTTCTGATTTGGTTATCGGAGCCTTATTGAAAAAAGGAGTGAGCAACAGCCAACACACCGAAGTGATCTATCCCGACGGGAGAACAGCTTTCGTTCCTACCCAGGATCTCGAAACCATGGAAGGTTGGCTAGATCAAGCCAGTGTTGAACCGGATGACCTAATTGCCACGGCTAAACGCTTTGTGGGTCGGCCCTATCTTTGGGGGGGTACCTCAGGTAAAGGCATGGATTGCAGTGGTTTTACCAAGACCGTCTTCTATCTACATGGCATGATCTTGCAAAGAGATGCTTCTCAGCAGGTACATACCGGCATTGAAGTGAAAACCGATAGTACCCTGGCTGGACTTCAGAAAGGAGATTTTCTGTTTTTTGGTCGGATCACGGAGGAGCAAAAGGAGAAGATAACGCATGTTGGTATTTACATGGGAGATGGGCTCTTTATACATTCGGGAGATGATAATCCTGGCATACGTATTCAAAGTCTGAAGCCTGGCACGCCAAATTTTGCGCCGCATCGGCTAGCTTCTTTGATGCGAGCCCGGCGAATGTGGGCTGAACCCGGCAAACATGATGTACAATTAATCAAAGATTCCGAATTCTATTCCTTGGCAGTTCTCGACTAGTGGCGTCTTGCAGCTAGTCTCAATGACTAGCTGCAAGACGATTGGCTAGAAATGTTTTTGGCCTGAAAACTCCATAGCCTCACCCTTACCAAATCCATAGCTTATTCCCACCGTCACGAAACGCCCCTCCTGGCCTCTGCTATATAGATAGAAAGAAGATTGACTCGTTTCACGCTCATAGACACTAGAAGCAAATACATCCTGGATACTAACATTTAGAATGGCCTTGCCTTTCAGTATCTTCTTACGCAACCCTAGATTCAGGAAGACATTCTCCGATTGGAAGCCTTGGAAGGTACGATACCCGGATCGGTAGTTGCCAGTCAACTCTACATCAAGCTGGGCAGGTAGCTTCAACTTTGTCATCAGACGGCTGGTCCAGCGATCAGCGTTAAAATCGAAAGAAGTTGCCTCAAAAGTTCCCTTACGGTTGAAATAGTTGTAATTGAAATCGCCATTCAAACTTACCCAGTTCTTCGGACTGTATTTGAAATTGAACTCAATACCCGTAGTTCCCTCGGTACCTATATTAATAGGGCGAGAGGTGCTGACATTACCTGAAAAGGATACGATCCGCTCAATGATATCAGTGGTAAAACGGTGATAGACCCCAAAATTGGCAGAGAAACCAGTCCCAATGAAAATACTCGTGATTTCATAAGAATCCGTAAACTCTGGGAGTAGATTGGGGTTCCCGGTTCTAATGCTAAAGTTGTTTCGGATATTAATAAATGGATTCAGGCTCCAAAGGCGCGGTCGGTAGATTCGCTTGGAATAGCCCGCTTGCATGGAGAGTTTTTCATTGAACTTGTAGGAGGTATGCAATGTGGGAAAGAGATTGGAATACTGTCGATTATTTAACTCGCCGGTATTGACCAAAGCTGTACGCAAGTCGGTATGCTCCATCCGCAAGCCCGCCTTCACACCAAATTTCTTACCCTCCAGGGCTGCCGTCCCATACACCCCAATCACTCCCTGCGTGAATTCAAAAATATTACTGAACGCTGGATCATTGACCCATTCTCCATTCACATCTTCTCCTACTACATAGTCATTCGTAGCATCGGTGATCAGGTATTGCGCCCCAGTCTCGATGGAGAAAAGCTCCGAAAAGGGCTTGGTGTAATCTAGTTTGAAGGTGTACCGAGCTTCGCGAAAGTCATTCTCCGTCAATTGATCGCGTCCAGGATCACTTCCTTGTAATAAGGTGTTGGAGAAAAGACTGGATTGATCTTTACCGAAGAAATTACCCAGCGCACTGAATAATAAGGTGTGATCCTCATCTCCTTTGAAGTCCTTTTTAAATTGTAGATCGTACTGCCACTTTGGATTAGTAGCTTCGGTGGCTTCAATCCTCCGCCATTCGCTTTCTAGTAACTCTTGGTCATCCCAGTAGCGGAAAAGAATATCTGAATTCTCCGTTTCTCCTTCATAGGCAAAATGACCGGATAGAGAAAGCACGCTAGTCTCATTGATGTGATAGTCGGCACCAAGAATAAGGTTGGAGAACAGTTCATTTTTGTCGTTTTCGCCTACTCCGCGAATCAATGTATTAGTCAGTAGGTCTTGATTGATGCTCCTCGTTTTTTCTGGGAAGGTTCGATACCCCACTCCGACCTGACTAAAGAGATTAAAGCGTTCCGTCCGCCGGTTGAGGCTGAGGCCAAGGCTGTGATTATTAGGCGTACCAGTGTTTAGGGTCATAGATCCATTGATGCCCTTCTTCTCCTCTTTTTTCATCACGATATTAATAATACCTGAGGTACCTTCAGCATCGTATTTGGCAGAAGGGTTGGTAATCACCTCTACCCTATCGATCATTTCTGCGGTGATTGTCCCCAGGGCATTCCCCTGATCGCTAGCTAACACTGAAGGTTTTCCGTTGATCA
>CAJXPD010000186.1 GCA_913057785.1 uncultured Lewinella sp.
ATTGTCAGCATACAAGCTGTACGGATCCATCTCATAATTGCGATGAAATCCGGTATTGGGGGACAATACACGGGTATTGGGGTGCCGTTTCTTCCAGGCGCCCCAGGTAGTGGTTTGGGTAGAAATTTGAAGTAGCTTCTTTCCAGAAGCCTTACCAGTAACGGCTTTACCCAAGAGTTGAGACCATAAGGACTCGGTCTCCCAATCGTAAAACAATAGATTGTTATTATAGAGCAGGCCAGATACCCCAAAGGTTTGAGGTTTTCCATTTAGTGTGGCTGAAAAGGCCATCGCGTTGGCACAAAGTGGACTGTAGGTAACTACCACATTTTCCTTTCCAAAGCGATCATTAACGATTTCGTGGTAGTTCATGATTTTAATAGGATAGGCCTTGGCGACTCCATCTACGTAGACGCCGATCACCTTCTCCTGATCATGAAGGAATTGACCACGCTCCGCTGCAAGAAAAGTAGGGTTTTCGAGTGAAGGGATTCCTTCTTTTCCGGGGCCGGCTTGGAACACAGCCGTTAATGGAATTTCGACATTACTGAGTTCGAAACCATTGTACGAACAATAGGTCTCAATTTGACTTTGTTGTTGGGAAATGACGTGAAATGGAAGCGCGAGGAGAAAAATTAAAAAAAGCGTAAACTGTTTAATAGTGCTCATAGAAATGACATTTAAAAGGTGTAGTTAAATTTTGTTTCAATTTGCTTTACACCTTTGCCAAAAGCGTGCCAATCTATGGTGGAATTATTTAATGTGTTTTTAGATTTGTTTTAATTCGTTGAAAATCAATAGAAAAGAAATGTGTTTTTTTATTTAATTGTAGCTATCCGTAGTTTCATTTAATATAGCTATCCGTAGTTTGAAACTACGGATAGCTATATTACACGTAGTCGTCCAACTTCATTTCTAGATCTTTTTCTAGCAAATGAAGGTCGGATAGCTTAAACATGACAATAGAAACACCTACAGCAGCGATTAACGTACCGGCTACGGAGCCAATGCCTGGAATAAGCATCGCCAGATAAAGGAAAATTCCTGCTGCTAGTGCTACGCCAATATATCCTTTAGAATATTGTAGACTTTCTTTGATGCTCATCTCGAATTGCTCATGGTAGTTATCGAGGATTGCAAACCCGAGGAAGAAGCATTGTACGGCAAAAATTAAGGTAGGTTCGAGCACTCCAATAGGATCAAACAGACCGAAAGCGAAGGCGATCATATTGGTCGCGATGTTTTCTAGTATCCAAGAAAGGAAGGCAATTTTAATCATGCGAATCTGGGCAGTCACGAAGTCCTTAAAACTGGATTGACTAGGTTGGCCTGAAAGAATTTCCACTGTCCTTCTGGCAAAGTGGAAGATGACAATCTCCAAAAGAATAAGGATAATATACTTGCTACTACTGGAGAATAGGAGATCATATCCCTCATGCATCACATCCATCGCCAAAACGCCCATGCTGCTAATAGCTTCCAATGGATCATCCACATTTGCTCTTCCCATCCAGCCCATCACAACCGTAAAAAACTTGAAACCCAGTATACCCCCGACAATCAACAGGCCGCGCATAACCCAGCCATATTGTAGAAGGCCTTTCCAAACTTTATGTTCTCTGATAAAGGGAACAGACTTTACTAGTGATTGTGTAGTGCTTCGGAATTGATCAATGTACTCAGGAATAGGTCTAAATTGCATATCAACGGGTGTTCAGTATAGTATAGTTTAATGCTCGATTAGGGAGAGATGAATTGAACAATCCAAAAATCGGAAATTGCTACCAATAATCCAATTATTTGGACCACCCTCCCGATTTCTTAGACTATCGGATCTATAGAAAGGTTACAGGGAGTAGACCGGCTTTTGTCTCCTCTGCCAGTAAGTTCTTATAGCAAAATTTAAATAATTTAATCCAGCCCTATATTTTAGCAGCAAAAAGCGATGGATCAGGTGAATACTTATGTAGAAAAAGGAGTAGAAATGGTCATGAGCTATGCCCCCAAAGTAGGTTTGGCCATTTTAATGCTTATTATTGGACTCAAGATTATCAACCGAATTGCCAAGCTAGCCGTCAAGGGTATGGCAAAAGCGGGTTTGAATGAGAATATCCTTCCTTTTATAAGCTCCTTGGTGGGCATTTCATTGAAACTATTACTGATATTTAGTGTAGCGGGAGTTGTAGGTATTGATACGGCTTCCTTCGTTGCCGTATTAGCAGCGGCTGGTTTTGCGGTGGGTTTGGCCTTGCAGGGTAGTCTAAGCAATTTTGCCGCGGGAATCCTCATTCTCATCTTCAAACCCTATAAGGTGGGAGACTGGATTGATGTCCAAGATAAATTCGGCAAGGTGGAAGAGGTACAAATATTCAATACCATCATAGTAACTCCTGGTCAAAAAACCTTGATCATTCCTAATGGACAAGTGGTAGAAAGTGTGGTTACAAACTTTTCCAAAAAGGGGTATACTCGATTGGAATTGAACGTGACCATGCCCTATGCGGAGAGTTTTCCTAGGGTGAAAGAAATTATCAAGGAAGAACTGAGCAAGGCACCCTTAGTTATTCAGGATATGGAGCCGGAAATTGGAATTGAGACCTACGACAGCCATAATATTGTTTTGGCAGTGCGCCCCTTCGTCCGCCCAGATGATTTTTGGGAAGTTACCTTCGATGTCCACGAACGCATCAAAGCTGCCTTCAATCGGAACGGTATTCAGGTGGCTTACTCTGAAGGCGTCGAAATGGGTAAAATTGGGGAATAAACTCCGGCTATACCGGCGAATTTGGACTCAAAACTCTCCCTAAGTAGATGGAACACGCTTATTTCTTCGTGGGTTTGGCCTTTATCACCATGCATGAAATGGATGCGATCCGTTGCAAGGAATGGAGGATTTTTCCTGGCTTATCATTGCTGAACGACTATTGGGGGATGGTCGTATTTCAATTGGCTCACATCCCCTTGTTCATTTGGGTTTTTAGTGCCATCTACCAAGGCCACGAGAGCTTCATCAGAAACTTTGATCTGTTTTTAGTCGTGCATTTGATACTTCATATCTTATTCCTCTGGCACAAGAAGAATGAATTCAAAGATTGGATATCTTGGTCCATCATTATCGGGGCAGCTGTATTTGGTCTACTTGACTATCTAACTGCCTTCTGATCCTTATCCTCTCTTTTTCTACAAACCATTTTCCTACATCATATCATTATGAAGTACATTACCATTGTTAGCCTTTGTTTTGTCTATGCCAGTTCTGTTCTTGCTCAGCAAGCTTTCCTCGATGAGTTTCAGCAGAAATGGAAGAATGCAGAAGCTTATACTTTAGAATCCATTGAATTGATGCCGGCAGAGGCTTTTGATTACAAGCCAACTCAGGAACAAAAGTCTTTTCAGGAACAGATAATCCACTCCTGTAGTAATATGATCTGGCTGAGCAGTAGTTATTTGGGGGGTAATAAGGAGGGAATTGATCTTAAACAAGAGAATCTGACCAAAGCCGAGATTATAGATTTGGTGAAAACTTGCTTCCAAAGATCTAGAGCGGCGGCAGCCAATCTCAAACCCGAAGAGTTAGAGGAGAAAGTGTCCTTCTTCGCAGGCCCTATGACCAAACGTCAGATCCTGGTGTTGATGAACGACCATTCTACACATCATCGAGCTCAGATGTTGGTCTATTTGCGTTTGAAAGGACTGACTCCACCCAAATATCGTGGGTGGTAAACGATATTGGCCATTTTAACATTGAAAAAAGGGCCAACCATAGAGGGAAATGACTCAGATGTAACCAACGAACAAGGATTTGTAACCAGTACACAAACACTGCTTACCTCCTTATCCTACCTTTACATTGGTTTTGAACAGCTGCTTTTCTATCTTTATAAGATTGACTAAGATTTAATTCAATCGCCATGTTAAACCTCAAAAAGATGTTTTTCAGGCTGTCCATTCTTTTGGGCGTTTGTCTGATAAGTTCTGCACTATATTACCCATTTACCGAGTCAACCCAACTGACTGGTGTAAGCCAATACTCATTGGATAATCCACCAATGTGCGCACCTAGCACCAGTTTTGATTTTGATGCAATGGATAAGGATTTACCCTTGGCTCCGATGCTGAACTATAATTGGGATCACAATTTCCCAGTTACGACCCGCTCGACAGAAGCACAGAAGTTTTTCAATCAAGGGCTCTTCTTCACCTTTGCCTTTAATCATGCCGAAGCGGAGCGAGCATTTCGAGAAGCTGCTCGCCTCGATCCGGATTGCGCCATGGCGCATTGGGGAATAGCCTTATCTCTCGGTCCAAACATTAATCGGCCAATGCAGAAAAGTGTAATGGCGGATGCTTATGCCGAAAGCCAAGAGGCTATGCGTTTGCGTACCAAATGTACCCCAAAAGAGATTGCTATGATCGAAGCCATGGCTTTGCGTTATGCCGAACCCCCGCCGAACAATCGCCAAGGTTTAGATCAAGCCTATGCGGATGCTATGCGATTGGTCGCCCATAAATACAGAGAGGACGTAGATATTCTCGCCCTTTTTGCAGAGTCCTTGATGGATACAACGCCATGGAACTACTGGAACAAAGATGGTACACCCAAGTACGTGACCAAAGAGATTCACCGAACCCTAGAATACATAATTGCCAAATCCCCTGATCATCCTGGCGCCAATCATTACTATATCCATGCCATGGAGGAGTTCGAACCGGAGAAAGCAGAGGCTAGTGCAGATTATCTGACTGAGAGCAAGTACGTGAGCGGACACTTGGTTCACATGCCATCACATATATATGTACGCCTAGGGCGCTACCAAGATGCCAATTCCGCCAATGAAGGAGGAATTGCCTTGGATGAAGAGTATATAGAGCAATGCCAGGCGCAAGGGTATTATCCCGCATTGTATTACCCGCACAACCTTCATTTCCTGTGGTTTGGTGCGAGTATGAGCGGGCAAAAAGCCTTGGCCACGGAAGCTGCCCGGAAAACGGCTATCAAAGGTGCAGGACAACGTTTTCAAGTGATTCCATTGTACTCCATGTTGCGTTTTGGGGAGTGGGATAGAATTCTAACAGAGAAAGCTCCGGATAATAACCACCCCTACAGCAAAGTACTCTGGCAATATGCGCAAGGTATGGCCTTTGCCAAAACAGATAAACTCACTGAGGCTAAACAGGCACTAAAACGGGTTCGTAAGCTATTAAAATCCCGGGCCCTTAGAAAACTTCCGCAAGGTTTTATGCCCTTTCAAGACCTCGCCAAAGTATGCGAATTGAGCTTAGCTTCCGAACTAGCTGGTTTAGACAATAAAGCAAATGAAAAGGTAGACTTACTAGTGGAGGCCGTGCGTATTCAGGATGGATTCCGCTATTCGGAACCCCCCCTCTTTTATGTTGAGATGCGACAAGCTTTAGGTGCTGCTCTACTTGAGGCTAATCGATCGGCTGAAGCAGAGGTAGTTTACCGTACGGAATTGGCTCGTTTCCCAAATAATGGCTGGTCATTGTATGGTTTAAAAGAGAGCCTGGCTGCTCAAGGTAAGACCGAGGAGGCTGCCAAAATCCAGCAAGAATTCGAAGCAGCTTGGGCAAAGGCTGATGTGAAAATTAGCGGTTCCATGATGTAAAAAAAGAGATAGAAATAAACTCGGACCCATACCCACTTCAGTAACAAAATTAATCGAATGATAAGTTGCTGAAGTGGGTTACTCAGACTCTCAGTTGCAATTCTAAGAGCGCTCAAAAGAAACCTTCCCAAAAGTATTGAACTTCGTACAGCCTATCTAAACTCGGTTTAGATAACATGGGATTTTGTCAAGATGGGTTGTAGCATTACCTATACCGCTAAGCATTTGCTGTATGCCTTGGCCTGGGATAGCTATGCCACCATTCAACATTGTCAAGAAATTTATTCACCATAAACAGTAAATAATCATGAAAGTAATTATTCAACTAAGTTTTGTTGCCCTTCTACTTTCCTTCAGTAACAATGTATCGGCACAGTCTGCCGACTATGAAAAGACCAAGGCAGAGATTATTCAGGCCTTGGGTGTAATGCCAGGTTTTGTAGATGAGGTCCCCAAACAAATGCTCGCTATGGCTTGGGAACATTTCAATTCTTCGAATAATCCTGAAAACAAGATTCCCGCAAAATACATGGAATTGATTAAGCTAGCCGTTTCTGCTCAAATTCCCTGCCAGTATTGTGTGCACGCTCATAAAGTAAATGCAAAATTGGCTGGAGCCAGTGAGGAAGAGATGAAAGAAGCTGTCATGCACGGGGCCTGGGTGAGGCATTGGAGCACCTTAGCACAGAGCACGACCCTTGATTTAAATACCTTCAAAAAAGAGTATAAAGGTATAGTCGAGTACATGACTAAGCAAGCTAAGAAGTAATCAAATAGTCACTGCAGAAAGAGCCATTCAATAAGGAGCGATTCTTCTACAGTATAGAGAAATAGCCTTGTTTCACATGCTCAGCTTGCCATTGGATGGCCCTTTCTCATTGGTATGCCAACGCGGATTTAAGTAAATAAGCAAATATCATTCATCATGAAATTATATACCTCTAGCCTTCGTGGCTGGCTTCTAGCTGCCGCTTGTTTGATGTGTTATTCGACTTTTGCCCTAGCGCAAAACCAGGCTCCGAAAGAAGGAAAGATTCTTAAAAATGTCTTCATCTTTAATTTTGGGGAAAATGTTGCAACGACTGGAATCGACTCCCTCAAAGCCGATTTCCTCTCCTTACCCGCACTAGTTGATGGAATGGTTTCCGCAGAATGGGGCGTAGACTTGAAGAGTGCCCAAAAGCATTCTCTCATCCTCACCTTTACCACTGAAGAAGCTCAGCAGCGATATGGAAATCACCCCGTTCACAAGGCTATTCCTACGAAATATGCGCATTTGTTGAAGGAAGGGTTCAAAATGGAAATCGTGAATTTCTGGGCGGTGCCCTGAGGAAGACACTACCAAGTACCGTGTGCATTAAGTTTTTTGATAGAAAGCAACCGCTAGATATCCGAAGTTACCCCCTCGCTTGTTGGTGTTTTCACCAACAAAACCATGGAAAACTTCGGATATATGCCGAGCTGATTATTCCTTTATTTTTTGCACAGTGTACTCAGTAATGTGGTAGCCAATTATTCATAGAATCGACAACTAAAATGTAATACAATCAACTTATGAGAAATAATCATTTTACCTACTTGTTGATGGCCTTTTTAATGGCTATCTCCTGTGAATCTCCAACAACACTCTCAACCGATGTTACTGAGACAAACGATCCATTGGAGGGAGTGTGGGAATTTGTATCTAGTAAAGTTACTTTACCTGATACCACGATCATTTATGATAGTAAGACTAATCAAACAGGCCTTTTTATTATGCTGGGTGGTCGTTTTGCTTTTGTGAGTACCAGTCCAGACAAAACAAACTTGACCTATGCAGGACATGGAAGTTATACCGTCGAGGGAAATACGTTTACGGAAAAAACGGAGTTTCATTCAGTGACTTCATTAAATGGAAAATCCATGAAGTGGGAATATGAAATTGAGGGGGAACAATTTATCAAGCGTGGGGCTCTTCCTGTATGGCCTGAAATCAAGCCCTTTGCAAGAGATGAGACGGAAGTTCAGTTTGAAGAAATACGAAAACGGAGAAGCAATTAAACGGATAATTTCCGGATACCAGAGAGTATTGCTACAGGCAGTTACAAGCGGAAGAGGTTTGTAACTGCCAATCCACTAGTAAACAAAAGAGTACTGATATAAGTCTTCTTGCATAATTGTCTATATTGGGTTCGTCGACTGACAAACTCCGTAGACAAAACATGAATGACCAACAATTTAAAATGGGGAGGGCTGCTATTACTTCTCCCGATCCAGTTTGTTTTTGCACAAACTTCTTTGAAGGTTTTGTCTGTAGATGAAATCCCGGAGAAACTCGATCTGCTAACCTACTTCTATTTCTGTGAAACAGAAGTCCAGGATATTGATGATCCACTTTTCCTGACAGATATTGATACCTCCTGCTTCTTCCCTTATCGTCATAGTTCCAAGCTTTTGGCAGATCGGTACTTGACTAAAATCAGTCTCAGATCTTTGAGCCGATATCCACAGGAAATGATTTTGAAATTTGGGAAGTACGATTTACTTACCTCAAGCATTATAATGGTAGAAGGCGAACTTCTAGCAGTTAAGAAAGGAGGGCAATTCCTAAGGCAATCAGAAAGAGATATAAAGGAGGGGAATAAGACAGCAATTTCGCTAGAGCTGTTACCGAATAAAACCTATGAAGTATTTACCCTTGTTAAAAAGCATTGGACTCATTTTCAAGAGGATTTGAACATTACCCCCCAATTGTATACGATCAAGAAATGGGCAAAAAAGGAGCACAATCGGAGTTTCACAAATGGTTTTCTTTTTGGCTTAATGTCCTTGGGGGTGCTATTCGTTTTCTTTTTTTGGCTAAATTCTCCCCGGCTCGAATATCTTTACTACCTATTGTATGTGGCAGCTATCATTCCCGGGTTAATTTGTTTGGAAAATGTAGGATACACCTTTATTTTCCCGGAAAATATATTTGCAAGGGAGTTTTTGGGATGGATTCCTGTCCTGGGGGTTTGTAGTTTCTATATACTGTTTATTCGCTTTTATATTGATACACCAAATTATTACCCTTGGTGGGATCGAATCGCAAATGTCTTTGTAGGAAGTGGTATACTTTTAATGTTATTTATTGCTATCGTTCCCATAAAGCAATATCCGTTTTTGTATCTCTATTTGCGGATTCCTGTCTTACTTACCTCATTGTTCGCAACTTTCAGTGCTATCAGCTTTTATATAAAGAGGCCTTCTCCTCTAGGATTGTACTTAGTGTTGGGTACGCTGATATTTCTGTTAGGAAATGGTTTTCATCGAGCCAATTTGCATTACCAATGGGTTCACCTTGGTGAGATCAATGCTATGTATATGAGTTTCATATTAGAATTCTTAGTATTTGCTATGGGGTTGGCCTATAAGATGCGTTTGATAGAACAGCAGAAAAAATGGGCTTTGCAAAAACAGTTAGTAGTAGAAAAGGAAAAGAAGTCTTTGATGGAAGAGGATAAAACTAAGTCGCGTTTTTTCGCGAATATCTCCCACGAATTCCGAACGCCGCTGAGTCTAATTTTAGGCCCCCTTAATGATTTTAAACAAAAGAAAGTATGGCCGGAGGCACAGGAAATGGGGATGATGCAGCGAAATGCGGAGCGATTGTTGAAACTCATTGACCAATTGCTGGATTTGTCGAGAGAGGAAGCGGGACAAGTGAAGCTCTTGCTCCAACGTCTTGATATCATTGCTTTTCTGAAAAGTCGTCTGGAAATCTTTCAGTCGAGCGCCGCTAGCAAAAACATTACTTACACCATTAGCTTGCCAACCCTTCCTATTTGGCTTGATTTTGATCCAGACAAATTAGAAAAGATCGTAACGAACCTATTGTCTAATGCCTTTAAATTCACACCTCCAGGCGGTCAGGTTGCTGTTTCCTTCGATTCCCAAAGTAAAGAAGGAAAAGTCTTTCTAGTATTGACGGTTAAAGATAGTGGCATAGGAATTCCACACGCAGAACAAGAACAGATCTTTGAACGCTTTTACCAAGTGGAAACTGCTAGTAGTTATCCCCATGAAGGGACAGGAATTGGATTGTCCTTGGCTCAGGACTTTGCCAAATTGCATGATGGATATATCGAAGTGAAAAGCCGACCAGGAGAGGGAGCCGCTTTTCGACTATACATACCCGTCAAGACCGCCACGCTAAAAACTGGAGAACGAGAGCATGTAATTATTAATGATTCCCTAGTCGCAATTCCAGATCAGCCGACAGAGAAATTCGATAGTGCTAAATCCGATGAACTTCCACTGATTCTTTTGGTAGAGGATAATCCAGATATGCAACAGTTTATCTCTAGTCGATTAGAAACGGAATATCGACTGATCATAGCATCTGATGGGAAGGAAGGTCTAAGAAAAGCCATTGATCAGGTACCCGACCTAATTATTTCGGATATCATGATGCCAAACATGGATGGGTTGAACTTGAGCAAAGCGCTAAGAAAAAGCTCCATGACCAGCCACATCCCCTTGATTCTACTAACTGCTAGAGCTGGACAAGATGAAAAAATTAAAGGACTAGCAACGGGAGCGGTGGAATACTTATCGAAGCCCTTCGACACTAAGGAGTTGATGCTTAGAATCCAAAACTTAACCCAAAAGGCCATCGCAATGCGAGAAAGATTCAGTAGACAAGTCGTGCAATTGGAGCCTAATAAAATTGAGGTTAGCTCAGTCGACGAGAAGTTTTTAAATCAGTTGACTTCCTTTATTGATGATCAACTTGATAACCCCAATTTAACCGTCGTACAAATTGCTTCAGCCTTGGCTCTGAGTAGGGTACAGGTACATCGTAAAATGAAGGCCCTTACAGGCCTAGCAATCACCGATTTCTTGCGAATATATAGGCTTAAGCGAGCCAAACAATTGATCCAGCAAGCCTATGGCAATATGTCTGAAATTGCTTATGAAACTGGATTCTCTTCGCTAGCTCAATTTTCAAAGAATTTTAAGAAGGCTTTTGGGGTTTCTCCAACTCAATTTGCAAAAGAACAAAGTAATAAAGACACTTAGGAATACGAAAATACACATTGAAAAGAGGAGCCAGGTTCGGCATTATGATAGGAAGAGATGTCAAAGTCCTCCCAATTGAATTTTAGAAGACAAAAGAAGAACGCTAAAAGCAAGCTGATTTGTTAGGGGAGAACTATCTTAAAAGGCAGGAGCATGATACCAATCATGCTCCTGCTTTCAAATTGCCTGACCAACAACTCAATTCATGAATACCCGTACTACATCTCTTCCTGTCTTCTGTCTTCTAAGCTTCTGTTTTCTGACTTCACAGGCATTATCAGCCCAAGTCAACGACACTACTAGCATTAAACAGGTTATAGAGAAATACATTGTGGGTTGGCGTACAGGTGATAGCACCTTGCTGAGAGAAGCGTTCGACTTAGACGCCGGCGTGGTATTTTGGGTGGACAGAAAGGGCGAAACGGAACAACTGAAATCAATGAAGTTGTCTGCTTTGACCAATAGGGGGAAAAAGCAGCCGGATTACGGGATCGGTTACACGATTCAAAATCTGCAAATCATTGATAATAAATTAGCTATCGCCATGGTGAAGATTCCCCTTAAGGAAAGCCATTATATGGATTGCCTGGAATTACAAAAGATGAATGAGGACTGGAAGATCGTGCTAAAATCCTATGTATATTTTCCTAAGAAATTAGCCCCCAAGAATTGAAAGGAGTAGTTGCCAACAAAAAAAATGGGAGAATTCCTGATCAGATCCAACTAATTCCTGTTTCATACAGTATTAATGATTAGGGTGTCGTTTTCGCGATAAGAGGTCTTAATTTTGTCGCTGGGACTAATGCTTTGTAAGATGGGATTTGTGGATCCCTAATATTCCCTGTAAGTTTGCCCTACTGAGTCATTAGTTATGGATGAAAAATTTATAGAAGAGCTATATAACGCTCATATTGATACGCCATCCATCCCGTCGCCGGTGTTGGTTCGGGATTGGGTAAATGGGGTGCTGAAAATTTTGTTTCCTGAATTGGCGGATCAGAAGTTCTCCAATTACCGAACATTCCGGCAGCATTTTGAGCAATTGCGATTGGAATTGTACACGATTCTTGATACGATTGATCATCGACTCGATTATTCTGCTGAAATTGTTGAGAAACACTTCCTACAACGCCTTCCTTCACTGCGCCGGGCCCTCCTGATTGATGCGGATGCCATCACCTCCGGGGACCCAGCTGCCGAAGACCGTACCGAAGTTATTCGTACTTATCCTGGGTTCTTTGCCATAGCTATCTATCGATTAGCGCATGAGTTTCATAAGATGAATGTGCCATTGATCCCAAGGATTTTGACCGAGTATTCCCATAGTCAGACCGGGATAGATATTCATCCGGGGGCGAAAATTGGTTTGGGATTCTGTATTGACCATGGTACAGGTATGGTGATCGGAGGAACAAGTCAGATCGGGAACAACGTCAAGATTTATCAGGGGGTTACTTTAGGGGCGCTGAGTGTGAAAAAGGAATTGGCGAAAACCAAGCGCCATCCTACTATCGAAGATAATGTGGTCATCTATGCCGGAGCAACTATTCTCGGGGGAGATACGATCATAGGCCATGATAGTATCATTGGCGGTAATGTTTGGATCACCAAAAGTATAGCTCCATTTTCTAGAGTATATTACAACGGACACATCAATCAGAAATCGGACAATCCTGGATTGAAGGTTGAGCCTAATACGGCTGCAGAGAAGTGATCTGATTTCGGATGAAGAGAAAGACCAGCAACTTGCATGTCCCTGCCACTAACCAATTTTTCACCACAATCATAGAATACTTACCTCAAGCCTGGAGGATTACCTCCATGTTTTGATGCATTATATTATACCTAAGGACGAGATACAAGATAACTTATGGGAACAATTCTTGATTTAGTAGGAAATACGCCGTTGACTGAAATTACAAATGTGATTAATAAACCTGGAATCAAGGTCTTCGGTAAGTTGGAGGGCCAAAACCCGGGAGGAAGTGTGAAGGATCGAGCAGCATACGGGATGATCAAAGGAGCTCTAGATCGAGGAGAACTGAAGCCAGGAATGCGTTTGGTGGAAGCTACGAGTGGTAATACCGGGATCGCCTTGGCGATGATCGCTCAACTATTCGGCATAAAAATCACGCTGATCATGCCGGAAGGTTCTACCAAGGAGCGGATTCAAACCATGAAAGCCTATGGTGCCGAAGTAATCCTTACTCCAGCGGAAAAAACGATTGAGTACTCTCGCGAATATGCTGATTCTCTGGTACAACAGGGCGGTTACTTTATGCTAAACCAGTTTGGCAATGCCGACAACTGGGGAATGCACTATCGTAGTACTGGCCCGGAAATCTGGAAGGACACGGAAGGGAAGATCACTCACTTTGTTTCCTCTATGGGTACTACCGGGACTATCATGGGGGTTTCCAGGTACCTAAAAGAACAAAACCCTGATATACAAATCGTAGGCGTACAACCTACGGACGGATCGCGAATTCCCGGAATTCGTCGCTGGTCTCCGGCCTTCTTACCTAAGATTTTTGAACCGGCCCGGGTGGATTCCACCATTGATGTTTCTCAGCGGGAAGCCACTGAAATGATGCAGCGCTTAGCCAAAGAAGAGGCTATTTTCGCCGGAATGAGCAGTGGGGGAGCGGTTAAGGCAGCTTCCAAATTAGCCGAAACACTGGATGAAGCCGTAATCGTCTGCATCATTTGTGATCGAGGCGATCGCTACTTGTCCTCCGGTATCTTTGGGGCCTAGGCCTAGTCTACTACACCAGCTCTCTTGGGACCTTTTCCTTTCTTCCGTGCTGTGAAGGGCCCTACTTATCGGCGTAAAACTGCTGATGAAAGATGCGATAGAAAAAACGGCCCGTTAGGAAATACATGAATAGAGTAAAACAAGCACCAACTAAGATGCCGTTGTCAAAGAAACTCTCTGTTCCATATTTATAGAGGTATAGCCCGGCCGCTACTACTACATTGAAGGCAGCATAGAACAGATTGGCACGAGGTGTATAGCCAAACAAACTCAACATTCTACCTTTGTATACACTCAATACGAAATGAGGCATGGCATTCATAAGAGTCAATCCAATGATGAAATCAATGAGGGTCATATGCTTTTATTTGTTTAGGACAAAAGTAGGCGGCGGTAAGAGTGATGGCTTCACACAATCAGGAGCATAATTCATACATTACGGAGGAACTTTTCTGAAAGCTTAGAAGGGGAATTTCTGTTTTACTGTTTTGAAATGCTTTTCGGAGGAGTACCAAATTTCTTCTTAAAGGCGGTGTGAAAGTGCTGTGGAGAGGAATAACCCAATTCGAATGCGATTTCGCTGGCGGTAAGTTCTCCTTCTTGTAGCAACTGAAAAGCTTTTTGCAATCGCAGCTGGGTCAGATATCCATAAACGGTTTGTTGAAACAGCGCTTTGAATCCTTTCTTTAATTTATACTCATTCAAACCGATGGTTTTTGCCACCTCGGCTAAACTAGGGGGCTGGTGTAGCCGCCCTTCCACGAATCGCTTAGCTTCAAATAGCTTTTCTCTGTCGATACTACTCAGGGAAGAAGGAGGCGGCTTTTCTTGCTCAGTATAAATGGACTCCGCTTGCAAGACTAGCAATTCAATGCTTTTAGACAATAGGAACAATCGCTTCATCCCTCCTTTGTACTGGCAGTGCGTAATCTGTTGGATAAGCTGCCATATGTTGGAGGACATGGCGGCCCACTGTGGAGAAAACACTCGTCCCTGTCCCCGCAAGATATCTTCCGCAAACCGCTGCAAAGACGGATTCCCATGTTCAGCCAAATAGAGAAAGACATCTTTGCGAAATCGTACCTCAAACACTTCAGCTTCTGCGTCTTGATTGGTCATTGCCACATTGATGCCTCGAGAGTACATGATATTGTGTTGTCTGGCACCTATATCGAAGGATTTACCGACTTGTTCATAATCTAAAAGATAACGCCCCCGTAAGTTGAAATGAAGATTGATATCATCAGAATGATCACTGAAGGGCATTACAGATTGCTTTTCAAACTTTGTAATACCGTGGATCAGTTTGATACCATCCAGATCCCAATTCGTATAGTCTACTTGTCCGAAAGGAAGATCCAGGGTCTGTCTGACCTCATTGAAAGTCTTACCGATTTGATCAAAAAGGATGGACGACATGCGTCTTTCTTATTGTTCTTCTAAAGGTTTTGAATTATACTTTCGTCGAAACCTCAATTTTTGATGATACGGGAATACGCCGACCAATTCTCCCCTCTTCAATCTCTCCTGCGTCTTAATCCAAAAGGTAGGCGTGAAAAGGTCACCATGGATCCGTAGGAATATATCCCGGATTTCTCGCCTGCCAATGAGGAAACGAGGGAATTCCTCGGGAAAAACATCCATTGGCCCAACGGAGTACCAAGGGTCAGCACTCATCTCATCTTCATAATCTCTTGGTTCTGGGATAACGCGAAATTTGTAGTCGGTTAAGAATCCAATTTCGTCATAATCGTAAAAAACCACTCGCTTCAATCGTGTCACTCCAAAGTTTTTGAGCAACATATCTCCAGGGAAGATATTTACGGCCGCCATTTCTTTGATTGCCTTGCCATACTCATTGATGGCCTCCTCCGCTTCTTCGATATTAGCATCCTCCAAGTATAAGTTGAGCGGCACCATTTTCTTTTCAATGTACAGGTGCTTCAACTCAATAGTATCGCCTTCAATCTTGATCTTGGAAGGCGCCAGTTCTACCAATTCGTCAATTAATTCCTTGGAAAATCGTTTCTTTTCAAAAACGAAGTTCTCAAACATATGGCTATCTGCCATCCTCCCCACCCGGTCGTGGAGCGATACCAACTCATATTTACTCTTCACCTCCTGCTCTGTCACGCTCTTCGGCGCTGGAAATTTATCTTTTATCACTTTGAAAACCATCGGGAAGGAGGGTAAGGTAAACACAACCATCACCAAGCCTTTGATCCCGGGCGCCAAGACGAATTTGTCTATCGACTGATGCATGTGGCGCAGAAAATCGCGATACAAGACTGTCTTTCCATGCTTTTCGAAGCCAATAGAGTTGTACAACTCCCCAAGGCTTTTCGTAGGAAGAATAGTGCGTAAAAAGTCAACGGATTCGCTGGCGATATCCGTGTCAACTAGGAAATAGGTTCGGTTATAACTGAAGACGGAGCTAATTTCATTGCTTTCCAGCAAGAGTGCATCAGCGAAAATGCCATCTTCTCGGTGAAGCAGCGGTATGACGAATGGCTTAGTCCGTGCTTCTACAATTAAACGGCCGACTAGATAGGCACCTTTGTTCCGAAAAAAGATAGACTTGAGCATCTCTATGCGCCCATTGCCACGGTAGTCTAGTTCCTCAAGTTTCTCCTCTAAGGTATGGCAGACATATTGGATATCTCTATCCTGGTCCTCAAAGGATGCGTTGAAACGGAAAAAGGTAAACAACTGCCGAATGACAAAGTCAAAAGGGCGAGTCAAGTAAAGGGTGTGATAAATGGGCTGAGTAGACTTGAATTCTCTATAAGTCGCGGTAGCATGCACAAACATGCTGTCTTCATCTACACTAAGGCCTTTGTGGCTATGCCGGAATACTGAATTGAAGTAGGTCTCGGCGATGTTTCGGGAGTTGAAATTGGTGATTTCTTCCAGAAACATAATCTTGATATCCCGCCAAGTGTCAGCATCCAAGGCTTGGCCACCTAGAAAATTCAATACTCGTTCTGTGGTAGCGCCTACATTTTCTCGATAGAGCGAAACTCTTTCTCGAGAGTCCTCCTGCATGCCGTGCCAATCGCGTTGCTCAAAACGGATTTTGGCTCGTTTGGTAATTCTCTTGTATTGATAGTGATACTTCAAGTAATCACCGAGAATAATGTGCGCCGTATCGTATGGGATGAGATCTTCAAATATCATTAGAATGCATTCTCTTGTTCCTTGAACCAATCAATTAATAAGCTAGCTTGTTCTTCGCTGAGTTTCGCTTCGCCATGTACCCACAAATAGGAGTCTAGCGGCATTTTACCTTCCTCAACTTCTTCCCAGCATTCCTCCAATTTATGCTTTTTCCGTCTTTCCGTTAGCTTACCCCACTCAGAGAAATTCAGGTGCTCTCGTCCTTCTTCTATATGATGGCCGATCCACCAGCTGAGGGGGGCAATGCTCGTATACCAAGGGTATTTCGTTTTATAGGAATGACAATCATAGCAACTACGTTTTAGAATAGCTGCAACATCATCTGGAGGAGATAGCATGGTGATGAAATCATTTGCCGGATCGCTGGGAGGTTGCGTTTTGTCAATTTGGAAAAACTGCATAATCACGAATCCAATCACTAGCCCTATTAAAACTCTTTTGATGGTGGTTGACATGGGTATGAACAGGTTTTCAGATAAAAAGGGAGTTACGGATGGGGAAAAGTACTAATTCATTGTGGTAAGGCGCAAGTTATGTCTTAGAAACTTTATGGCATGCCCAGAACCGCCTGGTGATATCTATAAGAAAAGCCAACTAATGGTTAATCCTGTCAACAAAAGTCAGTGATCTGCCGTTTTTTTGCCAAATTGCGGCAAATATTAATCCATCAGGCAGTGAAACATTCTAAAATAATTCCGATTAGCTCTCTCCTCCTATTGTCTCTTACCGTTTGGCTAGGCATCGACATGATTAGCCTAGGCAAGGAGGAATCCTTATGGGGGCATCGACCTCTGTTTTTCTTATTGGGAGCCTGGGGAACGATAGTTCTTTGGTGGGTGCTTGCTCAATCCGTTAGAAAAAAGCCGGTATCCTGGAGAAGATTGGGCTTGGCAGGGTTAAGTGCGCTCTTACTTTCTGTGGGCTATCCGGGATTCTTACCCTTTCCGTTTCTACTGTTTGTGGGCTTCATTCCATTACTAATACTGGAAAAAGAAATAGGAGAGGAGCCAGACGCTCGCTGGTCCTTATTTGGATATGGTTATGTTGCCTTTGTCCTTTGGAATATTATCACCACCTACTGGGTAGCCAATTCGGCTCTATTAGCAGGGATGTTTGCCATTTTCGTGAATTCTTTCCTCATGACGCTCCCGCTCTTGGCCTATCAAGCCACCAAAAAAGTGTTGCCGAAGTGGGGGGATTGGGCCTTTGCGGTGTATTGGATATCGTATGAATTACTGCATTACCATTGGGATCTGGCTTGGCCTTGGTTGACCTTAGGCAATGGTTTTGCTGCCGTGCCGAGTTTGGTGCAGTGGTATGAGTATACTGGCGTGTTTGGCGGAACCGCTTGGGCAGTGGCATTGAATCTGCTATTGTGGAAAGGTTGGGAACACTATCAAACGCAGAAAGTGATCTCTAGACCTATCTTATATCGCGCTCTAGCACTCATCATCTTGCCAATCGGAGTTTCCTTAGTCATGTTTTACACGTATGATGAAGTGGAGGATGCGATCGAGGTGGTAGTTATCCAGCCTAATTATGAGCCTCACTACGAAAAGTTCTCCGTGTCAGAGCGAGAACAAGTACAGCAATTCATGAATCTTGCTAAAGATAAATTAACACCAGACACGGACTATCTCGTATTTCCAGAGACAAGCTTTGGATTAGTGGAAACTTCGGTGATTAATAACTATCCAAGTATCGAAAGAATCCGGGCAGAGTTGGTCGATTATCCAGAGCTCAAGATCATAACGGGTCTGAATGCTTACTATAAATTCAAATCTGGGGAGAAACCTGTTGGAGCTGTGAGAGAATATCGACCCAATAATGGAGGAGCTGGATTTAGTTACGAGACCTACAACCTCGCCGCCCAACTAATGATTGGAGTGGAGGACTTCCAAATCTATAAAAAATCCAAGTTGGTTCCAGGTGCAGAGATTTTCCCTTTCAAAAACCTGCTTCCGTTTATGGAGCCACTGGTCGAGGAACTCGGCGGTACAACAGCAGGCCTGGGTACGCAAAAGAAAAGGAGCCCAATGGTAAGTGAAACAGCAAGGATTGCTCCTGTCATTTGCTACGAATCAGTGTTTGGCGATTACTTCACGGGCTATGTGCGGCCGCAAGGTCAAAACGAATTGGGCAGTAATGCGGCCTTCATTATGACCAATGATGGTTGGTGGGACAATACGCCTGGGCATCGACAACACCTCTATTATGCCTCCCTGCGCGCCATAGAAACGCGTCGTAGTATCGCACGATCTGCCAATACCGGTGTCTCAGCTTTTATCGACCAACGGGGCATTATTTCACAAGCCACCCAATACGATGAGGCGATTGCCATTAGGGGGATTATCAATCTTAATAACCAGCTTACCTTTTACGTTAAATGGGGCGATTTAATCGCCAGGATATCCCTTTTCCTCGCTGGGTTGCTAATCATGAATACAGTCGCTAAAACCTGGATGAAGCGAGTGAGTAAGGAAGAAGCAGCAACACCCTAGACTTCCGAAGTCTTACTTCTTTACACTTCCGAAGTTTTCAAAACTTCGGAAGTGTAAAACCATCCTACTTCACGCCTAGCTTCTCTAAGTTTTTCAGTGAATTGGCCTTGACAAAGGGCGGAGGATTCAAGCTCAAGGATTTCTTGAAGCTTTCAATTGCTTTTTCATTTTCCCCTAAGGCCATCAAGCCCTCTCCTAGGCTATCGTAGCAATTCGCATTTTCCGGATTCTTTTCAACGTTTAGTTTAAAGTACTTCACGGCATGCTTTGGCTGCTGATTCTGGAGCATCAAATAACCCAAGCCATTGAGTTGATTGATATTGGCTAGGCTTGAAGCCTCATCTGCAAAAGGCACCGCTTCTTCGCCTTTACCCATTTGTAGTAACAGACCGCTTTTAACGCTTAAGGTTTGAAAATTCTTAGTATTACCCATCGCCCGATCTGCCCAGGTCATGGCCTCTTCATGGTTGATGTTGTTCTGGAGGCAGTAGTTCGCAGCTGATAAAGGCCCTTGCCAGCCAAAACCTTTGACACCTCGCAATTCATCGCGGAAAGAAGCCAAGGCCATTTCATGCCCATCGATGGAAATCTTAAATGGAATGCTTTTCTTTTCCCAGTTCAAGGCCAAGGTGCCATGATTAGGACCGAATTCTACAAATTCATAGGTAAGGACATTAGTAAATGCATGGTCTTGCATTTGTACATCAACCCGCAAGGCATCTTCTTTATCGTAGTACCAGAAGCTTCCCCAGGAAGTAGTATTCTTCGAGAAAATCAAGGTGGCTTTTCCCTCTTCGTGAATGGCCATATGTAATCCATAGGCACCGGCTTGTAGAGACTTACCCTCAATTTTGACGTCATCACTGAAGGTAATGATCGTATTTTCATTGGCTCCAGCGCGCCAAGGTATTTCGCCCTGAGAGGCAAAATTGATCTTGTTAAAGCCATAGGCAACTAGGTTTCCCCATATCTTTCCTGATCGATCATTGCCATTGTTGATGACTTGAGGTCGGGAATAATTGATGGTGACATTAGCCATACCAATCTGCTGTTGTAGCGTAGCAGCAGGACTTGGCCGCGGTGCGATAAGCGGTTGACCAATGAGTGTTGTTGCACAGGTAGCGAGCAACAGTAATAGCGAAAAAAGTAATGAGGTGGTAGACCCACTTTTCATAAGTCGGATATTTGGTAATGAAATTTCTTTTGCAGGAAGCCCTTGTGCCGAGATTGACAAGTTCCTGACTGACAGAAAGTAACGCCTATGGAAGATGCGTTTATCTGGCGAAGTCTGCTGTGAAAATGGATATGCTGGAAGCTTCTCTATAGGTAGCTGGAGAAAGAATCGAGTTGCTGTCTTGGTCGGGAAAGTTCACTTCTACGTAGAGAGAAAATAGAGCTTGCTAGGGGCGCTTACGGAAATATACGACAACAGCCCAGCACGATTGTCGTGCTGGGCTGTCAAGTAGAGCGTTTGCTCCAAATATGCCAAATTGATGAATTGTTACCTCATCTTTGGCCGGCGACGTTTGCCACCAGGCATCATCATGCCTCCACGTTGTCCACCACCTTGGCGCATAGCAGCCTTGGCTTGTCCGCGGTTGGCCAACACTTTTTCAAATTGCTTCAACTGGTCTCGAATTTCCTGTTGCGTAATTTTTAGGCCTTTGGTGTTGCGATAGTGTTGTTGAGCTTGTTTCCACTTATTCTTTGAGGCGGCAATATTGGCCAATTGAATCTGCAACATGGCTTTCTCATTATCTGTGGGCACGTTAATTTCTTCTGCTTTCTTCAACCATTTCTCTCCCTCATCTGTCTTTTTCTGTCCTAAGGCTACAGAACCTTTGATCATATAGAAATAGGCTCTGTTGGTTGGATAAAGTAGACGTGGAGACAATGTCAACTTCAATAGACGTTCAGATTTATCCATATCCATGGATTGCATCGCTTTCGCGGCAGACCCCACCGTCCCAAGTAGGACATAACCTACCAACAATAGCAATCCCGAAAACCAAAGGGGAAAACCATACCAAAAACCATACAGTATCGATAGTATGATTCCACCGATAATCCCAACTCCCATCAAAGCAAAACGTAAATATGGATTGATCAAAAACATAGGTACTTTCTTTTAATTTTTAAAGCGGCACAAAGTTAAGGAATTAATACATAGGACGATAAGTTTCGCATTGGCGAATTTGACCGTTCTTCCATCCGTACCGTTATTTCGTCGATTCTCTTAAGCTAGGTTTTGGTTCTCCAACAATTTTTTTGTTTTTGAGTTGACTTTGTTTTTTTGAAAGCCTCACTTTTGCCCCATGTATGGCTTTGATCGAACCTGCTGGAGACAAAATTTGTCCCATAAGGTGAGTTTTTTGTTTATTTTTAGCCTTGTGAATCTTTGAATGACCGAGAATCACTCCTGACATTACTTATGCCACAACCTGAACTGAACGATATCATCGACCGACTGAAGGCCAATGATCGTACTGCACTAAGAGATATTTTTAAGAGTGAATATCTCTCTGTATGCAAGACGATCCACCGATTTATTCGGGATAAAAACCTGGTCGAAGATTTAGCGCAGGAAGTATTCTTGCGACTGTGGGACAAGCGGGATAAGATCAATATTACCTCCTCTCTTTCAGCTTATATCCGACGAATGGCCATCAATGAGGCGCTCGGGTATCTACGCAAAAGCAAAAAATTCGAAGAAGAAGAAATTCAGCCGGATATTTCACTGGGACATGATCACAGTGGCGAAGATGATTATTTGTATGGTGAATTAAAAGGAAATATCATGGCCGCCATCGATAGTTTACCTCCCAAATGCAAGGCCGTATTCCAAATGAGCCGTTTTGAAGAAATGACTTATCAGGAAATTGCAGATCAAATGGGGATATCGATTAAAACGGTAGAGAATCAGATGGGGAAGGCGCTAAAAGTCCTGCGTAGTAAACTACAGAACTACCTAACTATGATGATTCTGATGCTTCTCTTTTTGTAGGCAAAAAAGTTTTAAAAAAAAGTTAAAAACCTATAGGGGTATCCCTAGCTAAATTGCATCCTATAGGTGGAAACGGAAAATAAGGCAATGGAAGATGCAAAATTTACAAACCTAATTGGCAAGTACCTCTCGGGGAATATGAGCCCTCCTGAAAAGAAGGAACTCATGTCCTGGGCAGAGTCTGACACCACCAATCAATCCTATTTAGAGGATATGATTGATGTGTGGGGAAAGACGGCAGATGCTGAGCCGGAGTTCGAGGCGAACGTCGAGGCCGCCTGGGCGAAAGTCGATCAAAGACTGCCTTCTGTCGAGTCCGAGCAGCCTACTGGCGCAAAGGTTCGTTCCATAAGAAGGGCTAGTCGTCGTTGGTTGCAGATCGCTGCGGCCGCG
>CAJXPD010000187.1 GCA_913057785.1 uncultured Lewinella sp.
GATGAATTGGTCCTCACCAACAGGGACTAACTCATATCGATAGCCACGATCGTTGGCAAATAAGCGTCCTTGTTCTTCTTTGATCACGATTTTCCATTCCTGCCCGGCAGAACCCGGGGGGCGAATGGCCAAGTACTCCCCGGCCAGCATCTGCATATGATCCACTGGTACTTTGTACACCAAGGATTCCGTGGACACGCCAAGGCCTTTCAGTACTTGCAGGCCATTCTCGTTTTTTGGATTGAGTTGGATTGATTTCTTGTAATTGGCAATGGCTCCCTCCTTCTCACCTAAAGCAAGTAAGGCCTCTCCATAGCTGTCATAGGCATTAGATGATCTAGGGTAGGACTCAATATTTAGCAAAAAAATAGTGGCTGCCTCCTTTGCCTGCTTGGCTTGTAATAATTCGTAGCCCGCCATATTCATCTCATGCTCATTGAGGTAATAGTTGGCTCCCCCTTTACTCGCATTGAATTTTCTCGTGGCTTCTGTTATTCCTTCCTTATTGATCCACTCTAGAAGATCATAGGCCAGGGACTTTTGCGGCAAGTCATGGCCCTTATCGTTTAAAATACCGTTGATACTGGCCATCATTTCAAACAAGGGAGCAGTACCTGTATTACTTAATAGCACGATTAGGGACTTTGTACTCGGAATTCGGGTAATAAAGGTATTAAAGCCATTGATGCCTCCACTGTGACTGGTAGCGGGCAACCGTTCTCCTGAGTTGCCTATGGGCATTTGCCCTAGTTCCCAACCGTATCCATAGTGCATTCTGCCCAATTGAGAATGTTTCTCAAATAGCAGATCTCGATACTGTTGAGATACAAGTTCCTCAGTATAGAGGGCGCGATCCCAGCGATAGAGATCTTCCACCGTGGAGTAGATTCCTCCAGCTGCATATGGAGTTGACATATGAATGTAGTTGGCATTGACAAAGGTCCGCCCATTCACATAGTATCCAGAGGCTCTCTTTTTAATGATCTGATCATTGTGATCATAACCTGTATTTTCCATTTTAAGGGGCGTAAAGATTCGATCTTGCAACACCTGTTCGTAGGACTTTCCTGTAGATTTTTCAATAATCTGGCCTAGCAAGACATAGGCTGAATTACTATAGGCATGTCTTTCTCCGGGAGTGAAGACCAGGGAGGAGTCCGCAAAAAGGCGCACGAGATCCTCCGGTGAATTGGGCTTCCGCATCACCTCCCTGTAGTTCGGGAAGGAGGTATAATTTGGGATGCCAGAGGTGTGGGTTAGTAGATGGTGAATGGTGATTCGTTCCGCCTTATCCTTTGGAAAATCAGGCAAGTAAGTAGAGATAGGGGCTTCCAAGGAGAGTTTTCCTGCCTCTACCAACTGCATGATGAGCATCGCCGTAAATTGCTTACTGATAGAAGCCAAACGGAATTTCGTATCTGCCTGGTTGGGCATATCCCACTCGACATTCGCCCAACCAAGGCCGTCTTGAAAAAGAACGCCATTTTCGTCAGCGACCAAGACACTTCCATTGAAACGACCATAGTCGTGATAGGTACGAAGGAGTTGCTCGATTTTTTGTGCTTTGCTCTGACCATTGGTTGAGGTGGGGTAAAAGCAAAAGAAAAGTAGAAGTAAGCTGGCCCAGGCCAAGCCCGTAGTGATTTTCTGTATTCTGTCCATTATTATTATTGTTTTGCCCAAAGAAAAGTTATGATCCGCAGGCAAATCAGAATGGACTGTAAAACAATGTAAAGGCTTTGTAAATGTTAGAAAAGATTGACTTAAGCTAATCCAATTGAACATATTGCTGCTCCAGCTGCTCCAGATAACGAACCGATTTTTCTGAGAATACATGGTGCTGTCCATTCGAAGTTCTAGCAATAGCATTGTACATCTTGATAAAAGTGAAGGGGTTCTCCAGACAATTCAAGATCCCCGCACGCCCATGCTCTGCTTCGATCAAATGAGCAATATACAAGCCAAGTGGATGGCCATTAAACGGCATCTGTTTTCGAATTTCATTGCTGGCCGATCGCAACAGATTTTCGTCATCCGCGATCTTTTGTAAGAGAGAATCTATGGCCTGTAGGTAAGACTTCGATTTATGATAGTGGTTTGCATAGTTCGTTTCATAGTCGCTTTTGTTAGGTCTTTCCATAAGATCTTTTTTGTCGATCAGATCAGCAGTACCCTCCATCCTAAGATATTTAAACCGTTGAATCAACTGAAAATGAGGATCGCTCTGATCTACTTTTTGCAACTTGGAAATGTAGTTTGATACATACACATGGTGCAATTCATGTGCCACAAACCTTTCGAAACCATCTCCGTAGTTGTAAGCGAACAGTGCATCAATTATAATCGTGTCATCAATGGCAAATCCATCTGGCTGAAATAGGAGAAAAGCAATTTCGGTGGGTTCATTTTCAACGCTAAAGTCTGCAGGGAGATAATCTTTTACTATTGTTTTAGCCCGCTGTACTATATCGGATCGCTTAAACTTTTTGAGGAATCGTTTTACTTGCTTCCGCTTGTTTCTTGCTGCCACCTGATGTTCATACATGACCTTACGATAGCCCGCGCTGTTAGCTATCTTGGCATCCAGGGAATCCTTGAGCGTTTTATTATAAACCAGCGTAAAGTAATTCTTAAAAATCGATTGGGACCTTTCCCCACTCATCCACTTGTTAAAGCCAGGGGCATGCCAGAGTTGCTGCCACTCCTGCGCTGACAAGGCCCCTTTTCTCTCCAATTTCTTCATGCTGGCCCAGAAGATCCTCATTCCTCGGTCGTTTACCGTTTGACCAGAAGCGAAGAATGGAGCAAGGAAAAGCAGTACGGCAAAGACGGGAATACACTTTCTCATGAGGATCATTTTCGATTTATCCCCAAAGTAATCCTTCCTCCACCGTTGCACTTGGCTAACATTGGTGATCCGCTCGCCCGCTAGCCGAAAAAGCCCCCCAGACAGCCCAAACCACATTTGCCCCTTCTGATCTTCCAAGATACTCTGCACCCCCATACCAGTGGTTAAATCCATTCGATCCGTCCCCTCATACAAGTGAAAAGTTTCTCCATCATATCGATACACGCCTAAACCGTTTGCTCCGACCCAGAGATTGTGTGCTCGGTCCAGGTAGATAAAATAGCTGTCATTTTTACTCAAGCCCTTAACCTCAGGAAATTGCCTTATGGATACACCGTCGAACTTACTAAGCCCCCCCTCTCCGATATGCGAGTCAGTCACAGGCGCATCCTTTTCAACTACCCTAGAGGTAAACCATATATTGCCTTGCGCATCTTCTTGGATAGCCGTCACATTGTTAGAGGGTAGTCCCTCCTTTTTCGTAAAGTGTGTAAATGTATTTCCATCGTAACGGCAAGCACCGTAACCATCTCGGGAAAACCAAATATTACCTTTGCTGTCCTCCTTGATATCCGTCACCCAATTCATTGTCTTCTGGTACCAATGCAAGCTAAGGTCCGGCTTTGGGAGATCAAATTTTGTGAATAAAATGCCATCAAAACGATACACGCCTCCCCAGGTTCCTACCCAGAAGTTGCCCTTACTATCAATTAGAAGTTTGGAAATTCTATTATGGTCCAGGTCATTCTTGACAGTATAGCGGGTAACTGATTCTCCATCGTATTTGCTAAGGCCAGCCTGCGTCCCCAGCCAGATATTTCCTGCTTCATCCTCCACAAGACTCACTACTGCATTAGCGGATAGGCCATCTTGGGTCGTGAGATACGATAAGGCTTGACCATCATACTTAGCCACACCTTTAGACATCGTTCCAAACCAAAGATGGCCCTTTGAATCCTCAAATATTTCTACTATATAATTGCCAATTTGTGGGTTTGCATGGGTCGTCAGTGTTGCAACGGGATCGACTTGCCTCTCTACCTTTGGGACGGTTTGACCTGTGCAGGCAAAGACCAACAATAGCAGACAGACAAGATGAAAATGAGGATTTAGGAACTTCATATATTAACTGTTTTCCCTAAAAGTAGGATGAAGTTGCTGTTCCCATGCTCTTTGCCTGTAAAAGAATGTAAAGAACTTGTAAAGCAGCTGGAAGACCGCTGCATTTTACCATTCAGCACAGCTTACAATAAAGGATTCGAGGCCTAGTTGTATCAACCAACCAATTCTTCGACTGCCCTTTTAGCGGCACGAGCAGAACTATGCACACTTCCCCAATCTGTGCCATCCGAATAGGCAGCTCCAGCAAAAAACAACTTATCACCGACTGATTCACCTAGCGTTCTTACCTTCCTCCAATCTTCGTGATCCGTCAAATAGGCCCCATTAATGAAGGGTTCTGCATTCCAATTTTGGAAGGTATGTTTAAGGTACGATGTGGAAGCCTTGCCATCGTAAGCCTCATCCAATTCGGCTAGCATAAAACTTATGCGTTCACCTTCAGTCATTTCATTATAGCGCTTGGCTTCTACTCCTACGGCAAACAATCCCAGGATATTCTGATTAGAATCTTGTCCATAGGCAGCATCGTAGTATAGCTTTTGTCCGGCAGTTTCGGGTACAGTTTCGTAGGCGGTAAAAGCCGGATAGAACTTTTCGGAGAACTCAATGAAAGCCTTACATCCGTCCCAAACCGTGATTTCATCAATGGCAGTCCGTTTGTCGGCAGGCAATTCAGGTAGAAAGCTTATGGCCTGGTTCTGTAGCATCTTCAAGGGAACGGTCACAATGACCTTTGTTGCCGAAAGCTCTTCCCCTCCCGTACTAATTCGTATTTGATCCCCGGAATAGTCAATGGCCTCCACCATCGTATTGTAGCGAATCTGATCTTGGATACTAGGAACAATGTATTGTTCAAAAAAATCAAACCAAGTGGAATTAATGAACTTCTGATCTTCCGTAAAATCGATATCCTGTAAGGACAGTTGTACGCCGTCCAATAAGCCAAAATCCTTATCTGGATCGTAGAAAGTAGTCTTTATATCAATTGTGGTTGAATCATCATTGACAATTTCTGCCAAAACTCCTTTCTTTACATGCAGCCACTCTGCTCCCAAGGGTATGGGAAAATCCGCGAAGTCGGTAGTTCTCTTCATCCGCCCGCCATACACCGCTGAAGCTTCTAATACTTCGAATTCGATCCCACGTTGATTGAGTAGGTAAGCAGCAGCTAAGCCCGCCGCGCCTGCACCAATGATGATCACTTTGCCATCAAAATTAGGGGTGACTCCTTCTTTTTCACAAGAACTAAAACTTGCTTGGAAGGGTAAGCTTATTCCTAAAAGTCCACAGGTCTTTAAAAACTCCTTTCTGGTCATAGTCAAGTCTTAAACTTCTCGAAAACGTTTTATTGGATGGAATTGAAATCGTTCAAGGTGGTTGAGAACATGAGCATCATTCTATTTGGTCAATTCTACACCTCAAAATTAGGGCCTTGAAGGTTCCAAAACTCAGATATTCAATCAGCGGGGCTGGGAAACTGTTGACCGGTTAAGTTCATCAGTTGAGCGGACATACCCTAATTCATAATTGCAATGCATTCCTAATGTTCGCGATAGCTGATTATGGTACGCAACAGGAAAGCGTTCTTTCACTTAGTTTAGAAATCCCCTATTTCCCTACTACCTATCACATAATCAAGATCAACACCAAGCAATCAACCTCAAATTTCAGTGATATGCAACAATACATAAAGAAGATGCTAAAATAACTAAAGCGCTAAAAGCAGCTTGGTCCTAGATTTGCCTATGTATAACGCCAAAAGACGCCAATCCGGAAAATCCCAATTGCTGTTATCACACTAATTACACCTTTATAGTAGTAACCTCTAAATTCCTCTACAATGAAAAACTCAAGTATCCTTATTAGCCTTATGGCCATGTTTGCGATCGCACTCATCCCGACGCAAGGCCATACTCAATCTCGTACCTCTTCCCAAAGTTCCAGCAAGAGCTCCCCCACTAGGGCAGCCTTAGAAAAGGACCTTAGGGCGTTTGCTGAAAAATATGAAAAAAAACAGCAGAAGAGCAGCACGAGCAATAAGCAGGCATCTGCAAAGGCCATGCCCATCAATAACGATAAAATCAAAAAGCCAAGCCAGTCTCCGAACAACAAAGTGAAGAATGAAAAACTTCAAATCAAGGATGATTTGAATACCTGTACAGATGGTTGTCTGGATCAAATATCGGGAAAGGGATATAAGAATAGTGCTGCAATTTGCCTCGTCATGTGCGGTTGCATCCTGGAAGGCGGGGGACTCGACTGTGCACAAAAAGCTACCCAGAAGATGAAGAAAAAATAGTGTGATAAAGTCTAAAACCAAGGTGTATTCGGGATGGCCAACTAGCTATTCAAGTTAGCCATAGCTATTCAAAAGATGATATCAAAGGCAAGAATAGCAAAGGATTCAGGCCTGTTGCAACAATAACGAAGGTCTTTGCTGCAATATCGAAAGTCCAAAAAGAACGAATGATCTAGATTTGCTGTGTATTACCCCAAAAGACCAACATTCATAGTCTTTTTCTACAGCACCTACAGCAAATCATTACAGGATGAAAAAAAACATTGTGATCGTTCATTTGCTGGCCTTTTTCATTTTTGGCTATTCATCAGCCTTTGGTCAGCGTCAAAGTCAACAAGCTTCAGTACCCAAACAAGAGGTAAAAACACAAGCACAATCCAAACCAGCCAACAAGCTTACCTCCGTTGCACAAAAGTACCTGAAGAAGATGGAAAAAAGCAGAAATCATCATCTGCGAGAGAAGATTAAACCCAATCATCTAACAACAAAAGGCAAGGGTCAGAACCTCGCTTCCAAAATGGAAGACAAGAAGAAAAAAACCCAACAGAAGGATGCCCCAAAAGTTGTGGCGAACAAACGCAAAGATGATGAAGTAGTAAAAAAATAGGGTTAAGAATAATTTGGGAGAGCGAGGTACTTTCGCGGTAGAATGATACCGTCTGAAAGTACCTCCATTTTTTAGAGAAGATAGTACCAGCTAATCTATTCTAAGCCCAATCCTAGTGCTACTCGCAGAAGATATCTCCCTTTGGTCCATAGCGGAGTTTTATCCCTTCATCTTCCAACTTGGCGGCCGCAAAAACCTTGTTAGAGATATTGAGCAAACTGCGATTTTTTCTCACCACTCTCCAAAAGGGGATCTGCTGTTCTTCTACTGCAAGCTCGACAGCTTCAGCCATTTTCTTGAGCTGATGACTGGTGCGCATGGGGCAGGCAGCCTCCGTCCCGGCTTGATCAGCTAATTGCTGACAAAATTGATCCATGGTCATAATTTGCCCAGGAGGAATTGCTTCTAAAAGCTCAATAATCATTTCGCGATGCGGGTGTAGCATTTTCCCTACCCCATAATAACGCTCCATCTTGGGTGGAATATCCACGATCTTATATTTCATAGTTCAAGCTTTTATTGGTTTGATCATGTATCAATAAGCGTGCAGCGATCCAGGCGCCGACCACCATCTCTAGCCATGCCCAGGCTAGTGTCATCCAAATGGAAGACCAGGAGGCTAAGCCCATATTGGCCGTGGCGACCCAAAAGAGAACAAAGAGCGTAATCCAGGTTTGTGTGGCCGCGATCCAAATAGCTATACCATTGTTACCAAACTGCCTCGCGCATAACCAAAGCGTAAATACCAAGCTGGCCGTCAACAGCATATCCCAGATTCCCCAAATGGAGAAGATCAAAACATTCATTTCTGCTATCCCAAGCCGATCCGCAAAATAGGCCTGGGTATTTGGACGAACCCAAAGGAAGTACCTCAGTACTTCGGAGAGATTAATCCAAAGACTAGTCAATAGGACGATCCACAAAAAGGACCGCCAAGAAAGGCTTGACTTCATCGTACTAAGCTTAAGGTTTCTTTGATCTTTTCTACTAACTCTGGGGGCGCCAACTGACTGGGAGGCGTCTGATAAATGGCAACCACTTTCTCTAATTCGGCCAACTGCTTGACTAAATCGATACTCCGGTGAGAATGTGGAGCAAAACGCAGCTGTTCAGGATCAATTACCTTATCCGAAATCAAATAATCAATCTTCTTTTTGCAACGGCAGCTATGCGATGGCTCAACCAAGCCACATTTCTGCTGTAGAAAACCTCTAATCTTCACGCGGGATCGAGAAAGAATTTTTCGGAAGTTAGCCGGACTTAGATCAAGGATTTCTGCCCCTTGTTGGCTAGTTAGTTCCAATAATTCTCCCAGAATATACACTAGGCGTGCCTGATCCTCTAAGCAAAGTAATAAGCCTTGAGTACAGCTCATTTTCACTTCTTCCTCTAGGAGTGAGAGTTCCCCTTCATTTTGCGTGTAGTGCACTAGTTCGCTCTGTCCACGATCAATCAGGTCTGCATATTCGTCAAAGGATAAGCGAAAAGCTTGGGTCTTTTTACCTTTCCTACTCAGCAGCATATTGGTGGCCACACGATAAACCCAAGTGGTAAACTGGCTGTCTCCTCTGAACGTCCCTAAATGCGTGATGATCTTGATGAGAATATCCTGGGTCGCATCTTTCGCCTCTTCTGGATACAATAACATTTTTAGCGAAAGATGGTATACCCGATCTTTCACACGTAAGACTATTTGCTCTAGGGCTTCGCGATCTCCCTCTTTAGCCTTCTTCACCCAATCCTCCAATTGCTGGTTTACCATAGACTCTCCACTTGATTTGCTAAAATATATACTTGCCCTTTTGGGTGTCTACTATTTGGACTGTTCCAGGAGGGCCAGTGTGACAGAAATTGTGCAGAAATTTATCATCGCAGCAGGTATTCTCTCTAATCTAAGTAATCAACACTTTCAAAGACTAGCCTAGGTTGCTGGTCTAAATAAGCGCCTTACACATTGCCTCACCTTCTATAATCCATTAATTTACAGGCGATCAAATCTAATCTAAACAATATGCGCCCTTCTTTACTCCTAGTTTTTGTTTTACTAAGCTCTCCACTTATTAGTCAAAAATACTACGATATTCAGATCCCTACTGCTGAGCAAGAAGCAGATTATATCTGGCGAACCATCATCGATATTGCCTTTTTTGAGGAGTACAACTACCAGCTAAGTCTACCGTGCGGTCCCTTAATCGAGGAACTCAAAACTAAAAGCCGAAACAAACAACTTTCAGATGAAGACCAGGAACGCTTAAGAACTTTCGTCGCTAGCAAAGTTTACCAGAAAGAGGATTACCAAGCTGGCTACCAGAAAATTGCCGAACAGTTAGATCTTCTCAACAAGATGACGCGGCGTATCAAACGCCACAAGCGCTATTGGTCCTTTAAAGTCTACGATACCTATCCCATTGTACTGACCCTATATGGTCCAGGGGGAAGTTATGATCCAGATACCGGCCGGATTCTCGTTTTCACGACTCCCGACGGTCGATTTAAGACCTCTGACAATGCCGCGCATGTTATCATACACGAAATGGTACACATTGGTATTGAGCAATCCATTATTCAAGCGCTTGAGGTTCCACATGCCTTTAAAGAGAGAATTGTGGATCAACTGGTGGTTGTTTACTGTAGGAAGTGGTTGCCAGATTATCGCGTCCAAAATATGGGAGAGACAAGAATTGATCCTTATCTAGCAACTCGCCGAGATGCCAAGCAATTGAAGGAAAGTGTAGCTAGAATTCTGCGGTAGGTAGTTTAGTACATGGTCCAAAACAAATAGAAAACCTAGTCTATAATTGTACGTAGATATCTGATCACCGCCAAAACTCCCACCAGATGATCTTAAAAACGAAAAAGAAGCAACTAGATGCTTTACAGACACAGTGGGGTAAAATCAAGAGGTTCGGTTTCAACTGGGGTTTGATTCGGGAATATTTTGACTTAAACCCCATCACCAAAATTCAAGCGCAACTGAATGATCGTTCGGTAAATGATCTAGATATCCATCCCTTTTTTGAATTTCTTGACCGAACTCGTTCCGCTCCAGGTCAACAGGTTTTGTATCACAATATCCGACAGCTATCACCAAGCAGAGTCGATCTGGACAAGCAGGAAAACTGGGTTCAGCATTTTACCCAAAAAGAGAAGGCTCGCTGGCAATCCCAACTGCTATTAGGCAAGCTAGCCGACCCTGATGATTACTACTTTCCATACATGCTTTTTGGGAAGTTACCCGATCGACCAAAATACTACGCCTTATTTCGAGTTCTACAAGTTCTCTTCTTCTTGGGGCTATTTGCCGCTTTCATTAATAGAATTTATGTATTGGGGTTGGTGCTAATCTTCGCCATTAATCTCATGCTACACTATCGAGAAAAAGCCCAGATAGGCGTCTTATCCAGGGTCTTTGCCCGCCTTGGTCGCCTAAATAGCCTGGCCAATAAGCTTATTCCCTATTCTCCGATAGTGAAAGGGGACGAAAAAGCGTTGAGGAAAAAAATGAGAACCATCGACCAAGTGGTTAAGAAAATTAGTTTCCTGAATACAGATCAACTACAGGACAATGAGGTAGCTGCGGTGGGCTGGTATGCGCTCGAGTTGATCAAAATTGCGACTTTATCGGAAGTACTCACTTTCTACCAAGTCATTGATGATATTGCCCGAATCCGGCCTGAAATTGAAACAGTTTACCTGTACGTCGCGGAAGTAGATGTGGCCTTATCTATCGCCGCTTTGCGGGCAGGCTTGCCCTACCATTGCCAACCTAAGTTTGTCTCCCCCGGCAAGCAACTCGAAGTTAAAAAGCTGATCCACCCGCTTGTCAAGAACTGCGTCCCAAACGACCTCACTCTCCAGGACAACAGTTTGCTACTGACGGGCTCTAACATGTCTGGCAAATCCACCTTCATTCGCGCCCTCAATCTTAATGTCATTGGTGCTCAAACCTTAAACACCGTTTTTGCCCAAAGCTATTCTGCCCCAAAATTTGCCATCGCTAGCTCCATCCGGATTAGTGATAATCTGCTGGATGAAAAAAGCTACTATATGGAGGAGGTGAACTCTATTGGCGAACTTCTTGAAAAGGCCGAAAAGAGTGCCCGCCCTACCCTATTCACCATTGATGAAGTATTTAAAGGTACCAATACCATCGAACGCGTCAGTGCCGCCAAAGCCATCCTGGAGCATCTCAACCAGGGACAACATTTAGTCTTGGTCTCCACGCATGATATAGAACTTACCCAATTGCTGGAAAGCGGTTTCCAATTGCATTGCTTCCAGGAGCAGATCGAGGACCAACAACTCTCCTTCGACTATAAGCTTCGGCCCGGTGCACTGAGCAAAAGGAATGCTATATCTATTCTAGAAATAGCCGGTTATCCTAGCTCGATCATTACCGAGGCCAGGCGAATTTCTGAAAGGTTAGAGGGTGAAAAGGTCAAGACGGTAAAGGAGTAAACTCCAGCCCTAATTCTTAAATACTTCTGGATCCAGAAAATCCTTTAAATGGTCCTCCCAGTCAAAAATGGCAAACTTATCGACGATGCGTCCATCTTTGTCTATTAGGTAAGAATCATAGGAACTGTACCAACTTCTATACTTCTCATACATATCTTCATTGAATGGATTTTCTACATCCAAGGTAACCCCTCCTAAGTCTACACTTAAGCCAGATTCTAAGCCAACCACGAAGAAGTTCTTGAGATCCGCATCCAGAATGTCTTGATACACATCATAAGATCTTGGTGTACAACCTGAGAAGTTGGTAATTAATAGGAAATCCTCTTTAACACCATCCTTGTTTAGGGTGTCTCCATTTAGGGATACAAACTCAAAATCAGGAGCCAGGGCATCGATTTGTACGGCCTCCTTCTTATCAAAGTCGGGATCTCTTACCAATACCACCGTGCCATCGCCTGAGTAGAAATCAGCAAACTTGTAGTAGTACTCACCTAATTTTAGATGTTCTCCTAGATCAAGGTAATCCCTCAGCAATAAGGTGTCTCTTTTTAGCTTCCCTTCCGATAGTACTGAAATTTGGGGCCTTACCCAATCGAAGCTGCTTGAGTTGTAATCATATACCCCAATCTGGTATTCGTAATCATCGATAGAAAAGGTCGAAGTTACATGTTGGTTACTTTGAGATAATAACCTGCCGTTGAATTCTCCGATTCTAAACCAGCTGGTATCTTGCAGCATTTCGCCATTGCCTTTTTCTATGGTGTAGTAACAAGGAATCAAATCCTCAGTGGGCTTCCAATCCATTGTACCCATGGTTCGGACAGCATCGTCTCGAAAATCCTGGTTGTGGTTTTGATCAAAGATATAAATCTCTTCCCCTCCCCTGATGCCTGATAGGGCAAGTATGGTATTGGACTTGTCTTTACTCAAGCCGCTGGTGTCCGGCTCGGGTTCTGGTTCGCCCCAAAACCGGAAAGGGTCAAAGGCAATGACCCTAAATCCCACCTTAAGGCTATCCATCCCATCTGGATACTGAATCGGATAGGTCAGCCACTCCTTTGCAAACTCATGAGTTGTATCTCTGAACCTGAAACTTCCTGCACCGATCATAAAGAGACCAGGGCCTCGATGCTTCATAGTGGATAATACCAAAGTGTCTTGAAGGGAGGAGAACTCCCCGGGAGACAAAGGTTCTTCTAATTGGCAACTTGTCAGTAGGGGCAGTATCGCTAGGAATAATAGGTGTTGGTTTTTCATGCGCGTAATTTTAGTGATTGCTTAAGATTGTACTTCCAATTTCCACTTCATAGCTTCCTATTAAGATACAACTTTTGAGATTGGCAGGAAAGGGTGTGAACTATTCTTGCAATCTGGCAGCCATACTTCGGGTATGTGTCTTCGTGGATTTTGCCTCTCCGGCTCTCCGATCACTTTTCTTAGGTTCTCCTGACTTCTCTTTTTTTGCACCAGGTGAACAAATAATTCACAATTCTTCTAAGCTCATTAGATATTTTGGCAATTAGTTATAACTTTGTATATATACAAAATTGTAACTAATGAAAAAAAGAGGTCTGGGTGAGTTTGAAGAACTGGTACTCCTAGCGGTATGTATCCTGGAAGGACAAGCCTACGGCGTTTCTGTGAAAGAGGAGGTAGAAAAGCATTCTGGCCGCTCCATTCTTCTAGGTGCAGTGCATATTACGCTTTACCGGTTGCAGGATAAGGGCTTGTTAAGCTCAGAGATGGGTGGTAATACGGCCAAAAGAGGCGATCGAAGAAAACGCTTGTTCACCATTACTGACATAGGGGTTCGACAGTTACAAGAATCACAGCAGGTCCGGCAAAAGATGTGGGAGCTGATTCCATTCCTAAACTTGAGCGGATCATGAGCATGCATAAAGATGATAATGTACCAAGGGTAGCTACTTGGTTACTCTGTAGACTAGTCAAAAGTCAATACCATGAAGAATTCTTAGGTGACTTACAGGAGATCTACCAGGATCGGGTTTCCCTGCAAGGTAGAACTAGGGCTAGGCTGCTGTATTGGGTAGATGCGATGCATCTGTTACTAGGCTTCTTTTATGTTAGACGAACTCGAAAAAATCACGCCGACATGTTCAAACATAATATGCTCATTACTTTTAGGAGCTTTAAACGTTATAAAAGCTCTTTTCTAATTAATCTAATCGGACTTTCCACCGGACTGGCTTGCGTCTTGTTGATTTATCTATGGGTAACCGATGAGCTCCGCATCGATAAGTTTCATGAAAAGGATCAGCGTCTGTATCAGGTCATGCACAATATTCCGACTCAGGATGGTATCCAAACGTCAGAGACTACTCAAGGTTTATTGGCGGAAGTTTTGGCCGAAGAAATACCTGAAGTAGAGCATGCTGTTTCAGTTGTTGCTCCTTCTTGGTTTAGTAGTGCGGGCATTCTTTCTAATGAAGATGAGCGACTAAAAGCCCGGGGCCAGTACGTCGGTGAAAACTACTTTGAAGTGTTCCCCTGCCATTTTTCCGCTGGTACTAAAACGGACTTCCTAAGTAAAAAACAAGCTGTTGCTATCTCTGACGATATGGCTCAAAAGCTGTTTAAATCAAAGGAGAATGCGATTGGTAAATCCTTTAATTGGGATCTGGGCAATCTAAGTGGGGAATTCGAGGTGGTAGCCACCTTCGTAGCCCTACCTGATCACTTGACAGATCCATTCGATTTACTTTTCCACTATGAGCTATTTTTTGAAAAGCGGCAATTCCTGAAGGATTGGGGAAACAGTGATCCAAGTACCTACCTAACCTTGAGGGAAGGTGTGAATATCGAGGATTTCAATGCTAAAATTACGGGCCTACTGCAGGATAAAGTGCCAGATACTAAGCACAGTCTATTTGTTAGAAAATTTTCAGATCGCTATCTGTACAATCGCTTCGAAAATGGTGTGCAGGCGGGTGGAAGAATCGAGTATGTACGTTTGTTCTCCGTTATCGCTTTTTTCATCTTATTGATAGCTTGCATCAATTTTATGAACTTGTCCACTGCCAGGGCTTCCAGGCGGTTGAAGGAAATTGGAGTTAAAAAAACTTTTGGCGCTAACCGCCGGATGCTAGCGATTCAATATCTAAGCGAATCTTTGTTAATGGCCCTGTTCGCCATGCTTACTGCTTATCTACTCGTCTTGGTGCTGCTTCCACAATTCAATATGATCACAGGAAAAGAAATCGCCTTGGCGTTCAACCTTAAGTTGATCCTGAGCACCTTAGCCATTACGGCTTTGACCGGGCTTTTTGCAGGTAGTTATCCTGCCATTTATCTCTCTGGCTTTCAACCTATTTCGATATTGAAAGGAGGCGGGAATTCTGGCAAATTGCTAGGGGGCTTTGGAGAACAATGGACCCGTAAAGGCTTGGTGGTATTTCAATTTGTGTTATCAACTGTTTTTCTAGTTTTCGTGTTCGTTATCTTTCAGCAGATTTCCTATGTTCAAACGAAAAACCTCGGATATAAACGAGATAATATTGTCCATTTTCCCGTCCAGGTCACAGATGATGAAGAAAGTGACGAAAAAGTTCAAGTCTTTATTGATGAGTTAAGCAGAATTCCGAGCATTTCCTCCGTTGGTAACTTCTCCCATGATTTGATGGGGGATCACGGTTCATTTAGAGGGTTGGATTGGAAGGAAGGCAAAGAGGACAGCAAGATAGGGTTTAGAAATCTAGAGATTGGATTCGGCTTTTTGGAAACCTTAGGTATCGAAATGCTAGAAGGTAGAGCTTTTTCAAGGGATCGTGGCGAAAGTGAATTGAATGCCATCATCATTAATGAGGAAGCAGCCAAGGTGATGGGCTTTGACGAACCGATTGGCAAGACTGTCCGATTTTGGGGAGCGGATCGAAAAATAATTGGAGTGGCAAAGAGCTTCCATTTTGAATCACTGTATGAATCAGTCAAACCTTGTGTCATGCAGGTGTGGCCAGGAGCGGAGAACGTGGTAGCAAAAATTGAGCCCGGCAATGAAAAAGCGGCGATCGAAGCCCTGGAAAAACGCTATTCGAAACATTATCCGGGCTTGGATTTCGAATACCAATTTCTTGACGAAGATTACCAGGCGCTTTATATCTCGGAGCAAAGAGTCTCCAGTCTATCTAAGTATGCAGCTATAATTGCCATCATCATTTCATGCCTCGGATTGTTGGGGCTCGCTTCTTACACTACGGAAAGACGAGTGAAGGAAATTGGCATTCGTAAGATTTTGGGTTCCAGTGTTTGGGGTATCGTCCACCTGCTAACTTCAGAATTTGTCAAGCTGGTAGTCATCGGGATTGGGATAGCCATCCCGATCAGTTTTATGATATCCACCCAATGGCTGCAAAACTTTGCCTACCATATTGAATTGGAATGGTGGTTTTTCTTCATGGCAGCCCTAATTGCTTTGTTAGTAGCTTGGTTGACAGTCAGTTCTCAAACGATCCGAGCGGCGAGAATGCATCCAGGTCAATTCCTGCGGCATGAGTGATGGCTGGATATGAGTGAACTTCAGGGGAATTAGGACCTATTAAATTTATATAGACAGTCTATATCAGCGTAATGGCAGCTGGCTTTTCAATCGCATCCAGCTGTCCTGCTCTTAATTGAATCTAAATAAGTTGGACTAAATAAGCCGCAGTCTATGTTGGTCACTTGCTCTTCATTCAAATTTACGCTAATGCAGGTACCACTTTGATCCATATACATCGCACAATTTTCCGATTGATACAATGGTTCACCCAGTAGTGTATAGAGTTGTTCTCTATTCATTCCTATTGTCAAACCAGGAATCACTTCAATTCCCTCTCCCTCAACCACTATCCTGATAAAGCTTTGATTGGGGTCATCCATCCGCCAATGGTTGATGGATTTTGGGAAGTAGACAATCAGCTCTCCCAAGTACTTTTTTTCGGGTGTAAATAAGGTATAGAATCCATAAAGTCCAGTCTCTGATTCGATGGGATACTTGTACCATTCTGACTGCGCAACTACTCCACTTGTCTCCAAAAAGGGTCGAAAATCTTCAAAGTCAGGTATGGGTAGTTTGTTTCCTGGTTCATCCATGGTAGACACACGCTGTAGTAAAGGAAGATCCTTGGATGTATACACAATGGTGGAAGGCGATACAAATTCTCCACTATGGTCTGGCTTCATGATCCATAGAAGAGAGATTAGTAGTGTTATTTGGGAAGTAGCCATTTTCAAGTCTTTGATGGATACGATATAGAGTACTACTACTTAACTACAAATCCGTTTTCTGTTACACTAAGATTTTATTCCTCAGCAAGAAAGTGTTGGAGCTTTATGGAAGGGATCGTTATTGTATCTTAATTATATTAATGAGGGCTTGTCGACCAAAATTGAGTTTCTTCTGATTCACAGGTCGCTCTTGTCGCAAGAGATTCGCTATCCAATCGGCATAGATCAAATTAGCTAGTTCCCTATGTCTATGCAGATCCTCTTCCGAGACTCCCTCTCCTATTGCAGTGCAGTAGCCCTGCAACAGACCTTGTGTCCAAGCTTGATAAGAATGGGGATGATCTGCTAATTCATTTAGGATTACTCCAAGGTCCAGCAGATAAGGGCCAAAGACGGCGTCATCAAAATCAATAAGACTGAGCTGACCATCTTTCTCTATCAGATTGTTCCGATGTATGTCTGAATGTATGGGACCGAATTGGGAACTAATTGATTCCTGTCTTTCTAAATACTCTGCTAGGACGTTCATCTTATGTGGCAATTGGGCCAATGCTCTTTCGGACAGGCTTAATTGTTCTCGGACCTGAATGATTCCTGGTAATGCCTTCTTGAGTACCCACTGGCTGTCGATAATTGGGAGGCTAGTTTCTTGATGGTGGTATGATTTCGTCAAGCGATGAATTTGACCAAGTAGCTGCCCTAATTTCCGCATATTTTCGGTCTGGTACTGCTTTAAAATGGTCCAGTCTATCCAATGGTATAGTATCCCCGTTTTGCTGTCCTGTTCTTTGCTTAGTTGGAAAGTAAGTCCACCTGTGATGGTGGGATGTACACTTGGTAGAGGAACTGCTACACGCTCATTAAGATACCCCATCCACTTAGCTATTTCTTCTAGTTGATTTTCTCTTTTTTCAGAGGGTGCATGAATGAGTTTGAACTTGTACTTTTCCCCCTTTTTGCTAGTGATTAAGAATACTTGGTCATCGATATTCTGTAACAGTTGTACCTCTGATACGGTAATGGGGTATCGTTCTTCAAGGATGGTCTTGATGTCCTCTTTACTTTCTCTCACTCGAGGTGCAATTTCTTTAAACTGATTCAGGCTAATAGGTTCTCGAAGCGGCCCTTTTCGATTGCCATGGACGGTTTCCAATAGAGTTTCTAACCGATTGCCGTTGACTGTTTTCCCTTATTAGGTATTTCAATTTATTTTTTTCCCGGCCAATCCCAATGCACAAGATCATCACTCCAAGCAATTCCAATCGAGGCATTTTTATCAAAATCTCCCTCCTTTTCAGATTTAGGGCCTGAACCATGAAAGAACATGAGGTACTTTCCTAGTTCTTTTTTCTCCTTTAGGTTCACTACTGCTCCTGCCGTAATTCTTCCTTTTGCCCAACTCCACTCCTGCTGCCCCAAAGTGATCAGGTCTCCCCAATCCGTCCATTTACTTAAGTCTGATGAGCGTTTAATAGCTATTCCATTGTGCGGTGAGTGAAATAATATATACCCATCCTTCTCATTCAACACGCACACATTTTCACCCGATTTGGTATAACCAAAAAAGTTCCAGGTCTGCAGGTCGTAACTGTACGATATGCTTACACCGTTCTGTTTGTAAAAGCACCACCATTTTCCTTTTTCATCTTTATCTTCCAAAAGGTAAGGGTCAATCATTCTTCCCATTTCCGCAATTTCCACAGTAGGTCCTTTCACTTTCATGATTTCCGGGGAGCTCCAATTTTCTAGATCCTTACTACGCATGATGTATATTCTGGCATCACTGTTTCCATACCTCACTTGCTGATCCGAGGTATGATTAGGGCGGGGGTAAGTTTGCAGACACAAAATCCATTCATCTTGGTACTTGATAATATTTCCGGGACTGCAAAAATTCAAGGTTTGATCTTGAGGCGTAAGCACTTTCTCCTTACTCCAATGCTGTAAATCTGTCGAATGACGCTCCGCCGTGTAGGAATAGATTTTTCCATTTTCGGTCTTCACCAACGTATAAAACAAGTAAAACCTATCCTGATGGTACAAGACCGCAGGGTCGCGGTAGGCTGTAGTGTCATTTCCTTGAAAAACAATCGGAGTTTCCAAGGTAGACAAGATATTGGTTTGAGCTCCTGTCTGATGAATACAGCCGAAGAAAAGTAAGCATAAGCAATAGCTAAGGCATCTATTTCGCATCTCTAACAACCAGTATGGCTTCACGTTCATGTTCAACTTTAGATTTTAGGCCTGTCCAAGCAAGCTAATCTAAAAGTACAAAACTGACTCTTACTATAATATCTTGGATAAAAAAGGTAAGGATCGGGCAATTCCTGGTTTCAACACAAAGCGTGATTTGAGAAAGCTCTCCACTTAATACTCAATCTCAAAAACACCCGTCGCATTTCTTTCAATATATATACTATCTAAGAGGTCTACCCGTACCCCGTTTTTCTTGATCAGGATATTAAGGTAGGTGTATTGATTGCCAGCCGTCTCACCTGTTAGCACAACTTCATCGAACGAACCATCTTGCAAATCAAACCAAGTGTTTTTCTGCACTCCTGCTAGATCACGCATACTTACGCCTGGGGCATTTGAATCGTAGGTATTAAAGCCTGGCACTGCTGAGAAGTAATCTTTTTCGGAGGTCGGGGTAAAATTCTTGAATCTTATGGTCAGCTGGGCCTTGCTGGGTAGGTGGATATCGAAATTGTACGAGGTATCAATGGTTTCTATATCGTAATACCCATTAGTAACTTCATGAAACTGTTCCTTAGAAACGCGTAGGTAGAATTTTCCACTACTTAGCTCCTCCAACTCTGGTCGGAACGTAAAACTATAGTTTCCATTCCTATCGCTTAGGCCTGTGGCTATCAATCGGCCGGGGTTTCCTATCGGAATGCCGGGATTCTCCCATCCCAATTCGATGCTCGCATTTGTCAGGGGGGTAGTAGAATTTTGGTCTGTTTTTATCGTACCATAAATTGTGATGCAGTTGTCAATGCAGGGAAGATTTACGGCTAGCTCATCTCGCTGTAGGCAAGAGGGTAAAAGCACCAGCCCGAGGATTATGTAGGTAAGTAAGTATTTCATAGGCGCGTATGGATTGAATTAATTGTTGTTTTGTAAGGAACTTCAGGGTTTTGCCTATTAACAATCACTTATTTCTTTACTTCGACATTTTGAATCTTGATGGCATCATCGTTTGGAAGTAACTCATACCCAAGCCTATTGCTAATAATTTCAACGAATGATGCCCCCAAAAAGATAATCTGTGAGGTATAATAAACCCACAGCATTAATAGAGCTAAGACGCTCGCAGAGCCAAAAGTTGTAGAAATATGGCTATGCCCTATATACATTCCGATGGCTACTTTACCGAAAAGGAACAGTATGGAGGTGATCAATCCTCCCAATAGCGCTACCTTCCAATTTACTATAGCATCTCCTAAGAGCCTAAACATCACCGCAAAACCTATACCTGTTATTAGGAAGGATAAAACGTGCTCGGATACATAGAATAGCCGAAAATTGCCTTCTATACTATCCGATTGCTTTATTAGAAAACTGTGTATTGAGGTACTGATTAGAATGGTGAAGAACAAAAATATTAATACAAAAAAAGCAAAAAAGTGATTGGCAAGGTACTTTAGAATGCTGCTTTTGGGCTTCGCTTTAATATTCCAAATGCTATTCAAGGAATTATGTACTTGACTAAACATTCCTGAAGCACTAAGAGCTAATGTAACAAACCCTATGACTGCTGTCCATAGGCTGTCATGATTGGCATGATGATTCTTGATGATATCCTGAATTTGCATGGCTGCCTCATTTCCCAAGGTGTCTCTCAATTGAAGATATACTTCTCCAGAAACCGCTTGTTTTCCGAAGAACAACCCTAAAACTGAAATAATGATCATGATCATGGGCAACAAAGAAAACACCGCATAATAGGCTAAAGAAGCCCCTTGCTGAAAAGTGTTGCTACTCAAGAAATGATGGAAGACTTCTTTTACAAACTTCACCATTATCGACCTCCTTTTGTGATGACTGATTCTACAAATGATCTTGCCTTGATTTCCTTCAGTTTGGCATATGCTTTTCTATCCTGATTGGCTATTTCCGCAATCTCATATTTAAACCTTTCGTATGCTTCTCTCGCTGGCTGATTTTCTCTTAGGTAATCCCTAAAAATTAAATGCTTACGGAGTTCCTCACTACCGATATGACAAACATATAAATGATGTTTGATGGCATCCAATATGGCATGATTCCCGTCTTTTTTCTTTCGCTTAAACACTTCCCTTCCAACTATTCCCTGATCTCCGTTGTGGTAATAATCAAGTGCTTCCAAGCCCCGCTTTATCTCTTGAAAGGATTCTGGTTTTTCGTACACGATATCCATATCAATAATGGGCTTCGCAGCTAAACCCTGTATGGATGTGCTTCCAACATGTTCAATAGTAAGATCATCTATCGGAATATTCTCTTCGAGTATCTCTTTTATTTGCTGGAAGTCATGCTCCCAGCTTCTTTGGTAAGCTTGTATTAGCATCTGTTTCTTCAAGTTAACTCACGCTCCAAGGCAGTCTCGTGCCAGCACGCTATCCTCCCCAATATCCGTATCTATTCCCCGAAATACAACTCCTCATGCCATCAGCTTCTTATTCGATGCCGACAGCGTGGATAATCTAGTATCTAATTCCATTCTATATAAAAAAGAGCAATCAGAAAAAATCCTGATTGCTCCTTATTTACCATTATGAACAGATCTTAAGTGAGATACTGTACCTCCTTATTGCTTGATAAAGGTCCTAGAAAGCTGTTGCTCCCCATTCTGGATATTCAAGATGTACATACCTGCTTGCAGTTCAGTAAGATCAACAGATTGTAACTGATCACCTGCTAACTGTAGTTGTTTCACCAATTGTCCTGTAGTAGAGAAGATGCGGGCGATTACCTGCTCTCCTTGCATGTTTGTTTCAATGTTTAAGGTAGACTGAACAGGATTGGGGAATAGTCTTATTTCCGCCTGCTCAAATTCAGATCTACCTTGCTCGATACCCTTCAATGGTAATACTTGTGAATCCAAGGCAGAACCTTCATTGCTCGGCGTAACATCTGGATTTGCAAACTCTGTAACCTGATTGTTCGCTTCGGCAGCTTCTTGCTCAGTGTTATCTTGCAGATAGTAGCCGCCTCTTGATGTGCGGAAAGTCTTTACATTCGTCCATTCTGACCGTTCTGGCCCGGCACAATAGGTGCGTACTTGAACAAAATACTTCGTATTTCTTCTCAACCTTCTTAAGGTGGTATTGGATCGAGAAGTAACTCTGTATCTCCATCTGTTGGAGAAAGCCCTTCGATACCGAACATGATACGTCACGGCAGAGGACACATCATTCCAATCTATAGTGGCTGTATTTCGAGTTACTCTTGTTACCCTGACAAAGGAAGGAGCATCACAACTGGCTTCGCACATCTTTCTGACTACCGTGATGGGGTTGGAAATGGCGTAGCAGCCAGTCAGATCAGAAAGATTATTTCCTACCTCATTTCCACCAAATTCTTCCGTATCGTAGTAGCGTAAGTACCAGATTTGGCAGACTCCGACTCCAGCTCCATTAAGATCAAAGGGAGGAGCTGCTGGGGTCGCAAGGATATTTCCTGCATCATCCGTGATAATCCAAGCTCTAGAAGTATTTGGCGTACCTCCAGAAGTGCGGACGTATAAGGGGTCTGGAGTGTCATCGACACAGATTGTTCTTCTCGTTCCTCCATACTTCAGCTTAATCCGACCAACATAAATATCACACACTTCCGGCTCACGAATTACTCGAATGAAATTGTCGGAGATTGCTTCACAGGCATCGTCCGTCAAAGTAGAAATATGATCTCCTACTACCGGATC
>CAJXPD010000188.1 GCA_913057785.1 uncultured Lewinella sp.
GCCTAACACCTGCCGCCGCGGGTAACGGACCAACTTTTGCTCCAATGTTACAAGATAACGCAGGTACACCGGCAGCTAGAGTTCCTCAGGCCACCACCACTACTGCGGCTACACCAGCCAAGAATGCTAGGGGTGAATACCACTATACCTGTCCAAATGGGCATCCTGGTGCAGGTGCTGCGGGCAATTGTTCTGTTTGTGGTTCAGCCTTGGCCCACAACGCAGCTTATCATAACTAAAGCGACATTATCTTTAAGAGTGTAGGTAGAACATTACTCTACTTACACTCTTAATCGTTAATTTAGCCCAGGAATTGATGTAAACTTTTTCATCTGGAACGTAGACGGAAAGTCCTCATCGGTTCAAGGAATTAGTATGATAACATTGCTCGCCCCGATAAAAGATTGAAGGTACGTCGCGGTAGGTTGTAAGTAGTATGGTAATAGGAATCCTAATTTTCCACACTGCTTTACATGGGGTGGAGAAAAAACTCGGATTAGTAATGCGAAACTATGATCTTTCCGATCCTACCGATCTAGATCTACTCAAATCTGATTTCGAAGCCTTTACACCAGAAGATTGGCAAGAAATGATTGATTTCTCCCTTGCTGATGGAAACAAGAGAAAAGTTTCCTACGATGAGCGAGGATGTTTAATGGCTGCTCGCAAGAAAGCCTTGTACAACGCCTTCCCCACCGCCAAACAAATGGTTTGGGCATTGAAGATTGCAGATAAAATTGAGGAGTTAAAGGGAACCTGATTCGCCTTTCTTTGACCTCATTAGGATTAACCCGTCATCTGAATTCGCTGAAGAAGTATACCAAAGCCCTGCCCATTTTGGAAGCTTAGGCTGGCTCCCAATTGCTTCGCACGCCATCGGATATTTGACAAACCCAATCCAGCGGATCGTCTATCTTCCTCCAAACTGCAATGGCCATTGTCCTGAATGTGCATATCATAGCGGCCATTTTTCAGTCGGATCAAGATCTTGACATGGCCGGCATCAGAATGCTTTGCTACATTGGTGATGGCTTCCTTGCCAATGCAATACAAATTTCGACGCAAGATCGGTGGGAGAGATCGATCCTGATCCACCCCTTGTAATTGCAACTCAAAATCTACTCCTCGGGGGCCTAGGACATCATCTGCGTGTTCGTATAAGCGATCAATCAAGTGCTTCCATTGTCCCTTCCGATTGTCTATTGTCCAGACCAAATCTCGCATACGCGACATAGCTGTTCGGCTCATTTCAGCAATTCTAGACAACTTTGCCACATCAATCTCCTTAGGGCTAAGCTCAAGCAATTCCGCCTGCATAGCAAGACCAGACAATAGGGTTCCAACATCATCATGTAAATCTGAAGAAATGCGTGTACGTAATTCATCCAAGGCCAATTCGTGTTGCTGCTGAACTTGCCGCAGTTGATACAAAAGAAGAATGACAAGGCTAACTAAGAGGAAAATGAGTACGCTCTGAAGGGGATATTGAAGTAGGTGAATAGTAAGAAGATTCTCCTCAAGGATAGGGGTAAAAATACTAGAGGATTTCATGTTTTGTGTAATTAGGAGTTTGGATAATGGATTTTAGGTGTTCATTCTGCGTTCATTGAAACCCAACCTACTGGCTGCTTATCTGAATGCACGCGCTATACTGCTAGTACATGGCCAAACACTTCTTACCTAAATTTGAGACAATCCAAAGTTGCCACTTCCAAACTTCCAAGAGCTGTATATATATTGCAGAGTACAGTACGAATTGATCAAATCTGCATAAATACTAGCACAAATTCATCATCCCACCAACAGAAAAACCCATCAACCATCTATTAATCAATTAGTTACACCTATCATAATCCATATTTCTGGAGAATCTCCTCTTGCTGGTATGAATTTACCTTATCGATATATTTGCGAATATTAATATTTCCCAGTATCTTTCATATGTCTCCATCATAATTCTGTACTGTTTCCTCAAGTACAAATTTGGAAGTAAGTCGATTTAGATTTCCTCCACCTATATCTAAGTATAGGTAAAGTGCGATTAGAACTCCTCCCAATTTAGCTGTCTCCTTACCTCGGATTAGAATTGAAACCCATTCTCAATTTATAAACCTATTACTATCATGGACCTAAAACGCATTATTCTTTACGTTGTACTCTTGGTCGCGGGCTTAGGGCTAGGTTATGCTGTAGGGGCAGGTAAACCAAGGAACGGCCCACCAAAGGAGGCAAACATCAAGCCCACTGAACAAGCTGTTCTAGTGCAAAATACCAGCACCACACCTCCCACAGACACCACATCCATCCCTGTGGATCAGCCAGAAACAGATCCGCTCGAGGATCCAACCGGCACTAACGTCCCTAATGGAGAAGATATTCTTATAGCAGATACGGGCAATGCAGTATCAGAGCTTCCCTCTTCTGACCTATGTTTCAAACCAGGAAGCGATGAATTGAGGAATACGCTACTGGCCTACACTCAAAAACTAGAACGTGACTCCCTCTGGTACAATAACAGAGAGCCCGAAAAACTGCTGGATTGCTCCGGTATTTTCCATCGAGTTTCGAAATTCATCAGCGGTAAATGTGATGCCTATGCCTATCCAGATGTCAGCAGCACTAGAGATACCCGCGCTTTAGCTGGCTGGTATTACGACAACAAAAATTTGGTCATCATTCATGACGCTGCTAAACAACGTAACTTGATTAAACCAGGGACAGTTATGTTTTTTGGGAAATCAGGTCAGGTCTATAATGATCTAACCATTGAACGCCTGAAAACACCAATTCCTAATCACGTGATCATGCATGTTGGAGTGGTAACGGATGTGAAGAAAGATGCCAACGGGGATGTGATTAACTACACGATGTTCCATGGAAGACGTCCGGGCAAGATTGCCTCTAGTACCTATTACCACAAACTAGAACCTCCAAGAGCAGGATTCCCGCCTCTAGGCAATTGGAATCAGCAATTGGTAGCAGTGGCCAATATTATGACTCCAGAATAAAGGCTTAAGTAAAAAGATAGCCCTGCCGACTCAGTCGGCAGGGCCCTTGCTAATTAAAACCTGTAAAGTTTTACTATACGATACTTCTTTATGATAATCCAGCAGATTGCTGGCTCTTATACTCAATTACCTCTCCTTTTGCTACACCAATTTCACAGTTTTAGTTCCATCTGAATGTTACATCTCGCGTAAGGTGAAGGAGGTCCCACGATTCGTTCAAAGCCCAATTTATAGTATAAATTAATAGCCGGCTCTTGCTGCGTATTGCTTTCCAGGTAAACGCGAGGAGCTCCAAGAGATTTGGCCTTTTCTACTATAGCCTGTCCCAATAGCCAACCAATATGTTTACCACGTGCAGCTGGATCTACCGCCATTTTCACCATCTCATATCCTCCATCATTCATCCTCATTAAGCCGCAGGTACCGACCACTTGGCCATCATACTCCGCCATAAAAATGTGCCCTCCACTTGCTATAATGCTTCCTTCGGGATCATCCAGCACCTTGTAGTCCTCTTTTTCTAATTGGTAATATTTAGAAATCCATTCTTCGTTTAAAGCTTTAAAGGCAGGTGCATGTTCCGGCTGAAAATCTATGATGCTGACTGCTTGGCGCTCCCGTTCCTTTCTTTTTTCATAAACTCTAGTGTAGAAATCTTTTTTGGATAGTACGTATTCAATTTCTTCCATGGCCTTCCAAAGATCATGACGAGTTTCATCCAGCACTTCTTCCACAGCTTCCCTCACATCCAGGTATTGAATTTGCATCCTGCGATTCATCTCCCATCCTAGATCCGATAGTCGCACAATATTCACTCGGGCATCCTCCTTGCTTTTCTCGCAAACGATGATCCCTTTCCGCTGCATTTCTTTGACGATCTGGCTCACCGAAGGGTGCGTGTGACCAATCTGACGTGCAATTTCTGTGATAGATAAATGATCAGCCTCAGAAAGCACATAGAAAACGGGAAACCATTTGGGGTTGATAGATACACCATACATTTCCAAGACCTTTGCCGCATCCTCCATAAACTGCTCCCCTAATCGCCGCAGCCGGGTCCCTAAAGCCAGTTTTCCAGTCCGTATAAAAAAGTCTGTCACCATTAATATTATGAATTACGTAACTAATTACGCAATTTACTAAAAACCTACTTTTGCCGCAAGGGGGGCTTCCAAAAAAGGCATAGCTGATAGCGTTATATCCCTATAACGAGCCTTCCATAGCCCCCTTTAACTTTTAAAGAAGCGTTAAAAACCAGTTGGTAAATTAGAATATCAAAGTGAAATTATAATTCCTTGGAAAATGTCTGGATATTCACAACTCAGAGATTCGGCCCGGAGCTTCTGCCGGGACAATCCATCGTCTCCATTTTTCCAATCAGAATCGCAACTCAATAATGAAAGAAAAACCGACACAAAAATCCAGAAGAGATTTTATTAAAACCGGAGCAGTCGCAGCCGGGTCTTTTATGATCGTTCCGCGGCACGTCTTAGGTAAAGGCTATATTCCTCCTAGTGATAAACTTAATATCGCAGCTATCGGAGCCGGTGGTAAAGGGTGGAGTGACATTCGCAATGCCTGGAATGAGGGTGCCGAAAACGTAGTAGCCCTCTGTGATGTAGATACTAATCGTGCGAAAAATGCTATAGAAAAATTCCCTAAAGCAAAGCTGTACAAAGACTTTCGGGTCATGTTGGAACAGCAAAAAGACATCGACGCGGTGACCATTTCCGGCCCTGATCATATGCATGGGGTCGCGGCTATGGCTGCGATGCAATTAGGCAAACATGTTTATGTCCAGAAACCGTTGACACATAATATCTACGAAGCGCGGAAATTAACAGAAGCTGCGCGCCAATACAAGGTAGTGAGTCAAATGGGTAACCAAGGTGCCTCTAATCCCGAGCAACAGTTAATGGTGGAATGGTTCAATAAGAAGAAGATCGGCAAGGTACATACGGTGCACGTTTGGACTAATCGACCAGTATGGCCTCAAGGCATCCCCTTCCCTACTCAAAAACCAGATCTTCCCAAACAGCTGAGTAAAAGCGATTGGGATCTCTTCATCGGGCCAGCTCAATATGTAGATTATCATCCACTGTTTCATCCTTTCAAATGGAGAGGTTGGTGGAATTTTGGCACTGGAGCCCTAGGTGACATGGGATGCCATCTGATTGATACACCATTCCGCGTGCTTGAGTTGGGGTACCCGACGGAAGTAGAATGTAGCGTAGGCCAGGTCTTTACCAGAGACTGGACACCAGAGCACATTCCAGAAGGATGCCCTCCTTCCTCAAGCGTACAAATTAAGTTTCCGGCCACCAAGAAGAATAAGACGGAAATGACCATGAATTGGTCAGACGGTGGTATTCGCCCCTTCCACCCCGATTTAATTCCTGCCAATGATCCATTAGGTGAAAACAACAGTAGTAACGGGGTGTTGATGATCGGAACTAAAGGGATCATGACTTGTGGTACCTACGGTCGAAATCCAAAAATATACCTAAAGAACGGGGATGTAATGACCATGCCAGAAGGTTATACGGCAGGTAATCCCAACGAAAACTTACCAGAACGAGGACATCAAACTAGCTGGGTGCAAGCTTGTAAAGCAGGATTTGGCAGCGACAAACACCAGGCACTAACCTCTTCGTTCGATTACTCAGGTCCATTGACAGAAACCGTCTTGATGGGTAACTTGGCTATTCGTAGCTATGCCCTTGGAAAGGCAAATGATCGTGGTCGCATGAATTTCTATGGTAGAAAGCGGCTACTTTGGGATGGTAAGAATATGAAGATCACAAACTTCGACGAAGCCAATCAATTCGTCAAGCGAGAATACCGAGAAGGCTGGGATTTGATCTAGTTTTCTTCCTACTTAGAGAGGTCTTGGTGCGAGCTAAGACCTCTCTACCTTTTGGATCTTACCTACGTACTACCTGGCCAGCTAATTTCCCTTGGAAAGTTCCTTCATCAACCACTACCTGCCCATTTAACACCACCCAATGCATTCCCTCAGCCAGTTTATCCGGCTCAATGAAATCGGCATTATCTTTAATCTCCTCCGGACGGAATACCAAAATATCAGCCTTATATCCTTCTAGTATCTTTCCTCGATCAGCAACACCAAAGGTCTCCGCAGTTAGCCCCGTACTTCGGCGGATCATATCTTCCAAACTCAAAACCTTCTTATCAAAGACGTGCTCTCTGATCTTTTTGGGAAAGGAGCCATACTTACGGGGGTGAGCATTGGTCCCATCTGAACTAGTCATCACCCAATCTTGCTTCATGAAGTAGTGAATGTCTTCTTCTTGCATATTGTAGGATGCTACCGTAGCACTGCCATTTTCAATGATCTTCAAGGCTGTTTCCACCGGATCCATATTCCATGCTTCTGATACTTCAGCTAAGGTTTTTCCTTGGATTTCCTTATTCCTGCTGAAGGTCATTAAAAGTGATTCTGGCCCACCGCGGCGCCTCAGGTTTTCTAGTACATCTACACGTAAACGTCTTACGTAGGCCTGGTCTCTGAATTTAGTCTCAAAATCTAAGCCATCCGCAAAGGCCCACCTGGGCAGCAGCGCCTTGTCCAGGTGTGTACCAGAAGCTCGATAAGGATATTGATCTGCCGTTACCCTTTGACCTGCTGCACGAGCATTCGCAACTAATTCGACCGCCTGGGCGCTCTGCCCCCAAACATCAACACCTAAACATTTGATATGCGAAATATTAACTAAGATATTAGCCTGTCTCCCAATCTCTAGCGTTTCTTCGATAGCTGCTAATAGACCAATGTTATAACTACTCTCATCCCGAATATGGGCATCATACATTCCGCCCTTCTCCGCCGCCACCTTAGCTAATTCGATTACCTCTTCGGTACTAGCAAAACTTGCTGGAGCATAGTATAAACCGGTAGAAAAACCCAAGGCACCATCATCCATGCCTCTTGCTACCAGCGTCTTCATATTTCGAAGTTCCTCTGCCGTAGGTTCCTCATCTCTCATACTCATCACCCTTTGCCGGATCGTCCGATGCCCTACCATTATAGCCGCATTAGTTCCAATGCCCTGTTCTTCCCATTCCTTAAACTTCTCGCCGATCTGTAATACGCTCCCACCGTCGCTACCTGTCACCACGGTAGTCACTCCCTGCATCAAATAATTTAGATTCTTATTCTTCACAGAATCCGACAAATCATCCATGGCATGTGTGTGTGGATCAATAAATCCTGGCGTGACCATGTAAGAGGAAGCATCGACCTCTTGCTTTGCAACATAAGAAAGCTGACTCAGATCTCCAATGAAAGCAATGGTATCGTTCTTAATGGCCAGATCAGCAGTATAACTCTCCTCTCCTGTCCCATCGATAATTGTTCCTTTTAAGATCACCAGATCAAATTCTTCTTTATTCTGGCAGGCGCTCAAGCCAAGCAAAGCGAGTAATAGTATGGCGTAGATATTTTTCAAAACGAACAGGTTTAAGGTGACTGAACTTCGAGATATAGGAGCTATCCTTTCATTCGGACAGCTCCTATTCCTTTAAAAATACAAACTTCTCTTGAGGATAATCTGAGTGGGCTAACTGAAGAATGAAACGGGACTAATCTCCATCATGGTCTTCAGTCCGGGGCTAGCTTCCAGCACCCTAGGAATAGCATTGATAGTGATGGCCCCCGTAGCGATATCTCCATTCACACCGCCAGCAATCCTAGATCGTATATCTGGTCGACCACTAATAATGATCTCATCGTAACTCTCTGGTTCTCCTACGGCGGCCTGGAATTGCAATTCAATTTTAACTTCTTCCCCAACAAAAGCCCGCCCTATTTGGCGTACCCCAGCGGCGTGTCCGGCAGGGATTGTCATGGCCTCCGTTTCGATAGGGGCCTCAGCGACAACCGGTGAGATCACATCTTCGGTGCGTTCCAGCTGCCACCCCATCCGCTTGGCAATCATCTGCATACTTTCGGTAAGCCCAACATGCCGAAGGGTTCCGGCGGCTTTCTTATCATCAAATGCTGCTAGACTTAGACCTGCGCCAATCTTCCGTTGAAATGGAATTCTTCGATACTGCGCATCCTGGAATCGTTTCACCGTAATCTGTGTCACCTCTTGACTGACAGCGGTCAGGAAGGTAGGTAAAGCATCCATCAGAAAACCCGGATTCACTCCGGTGCCTAGTATCGCTACGCCATGCGCTTTGGCCAGTTCATCCATTTCCTTCGCTAATGCTGGGGATTCATCCCAAGGATGGCTTAGTTCTTCGCAGGTTGAGACCAAAGGTATACCCAATTCCACGATAGCCTGGATCTGCTTTGAGATGCGCTGGACATCAGAAACCGTAGTTAATACGGCGATATCTGGTTTAGTCCGTTGTACTGCTGTCTTCAAGTCTGATTCTATTAATACTTGATTGGGATCTCCGCCACAGAGTTCTCCCAAGTCGCGCCCCTCCAGAGCTGGATTGATATCTACAGAGGCGACTGTTTCAATACCATTCCGCTCATCGATCATTTTAGCAATCTTGATCCCGAGTGGACCCATTCCGATTTGAACAATCTTAATGACTTGCATTGAATTTCTATTTGGTGGTTGTTTAAAATTTCTGCTAAGGCCATCAAAAAAAGTGCATCAATTTCCGGAGGTTCTTTGAGGAGGGTAAAAAAGGAGTAAAATGCCAATTCTTGGTCTTCGAATTATAAGGGGTTCTCCCTCAATTGAAGACTCCATTACGATGTTTTCGGGTCGACTATGCAATGCTCGTCTATCATCTTCGGTCCGCACTTTCTGCCCGCACTTTTTGAGCATCGAGCTACTTCCAAAACGCGCATCAACCGCACTGACTTGCTCTACTATCTTATGCATAATCTCGGATCATAAGGGTCGGAATATTTTGTGGCTACGCGCTAAAATTAGCCTTGGACAATAATTCTTTCCGAGCTTAAAAATTCCAAATGATCGGGCAAATTAGGAAAATCTGGGAGATGTCCTCGAACACAGGGCTTAATTTTGAGGAATTCGGCTACAATTGAATGGGGAGAGAAAAAACGGAACGATAATTTAGATATCGAGAAAGAGGACCAATTGAGTAAAAAAAAAGTGAGAGCAGACGTAAGTCTTGCTCTCAGCCAAAGATAATGTATGAAACCTAATTTTTTACAGAGGGTGCGTTTCTTTTAAAGCAATAAAAATAGCAGCTAGAATACTAGGATGCAAAATTATTGATCCCAAATTGCTCCATTATCATGGATTTTATGAAAAAATTAAGGATTTAATAACTTTCCTTGTCTTGAGGAGGAATAGATTGCCTCTTGAACACGCAAATTATGGAGATAATCCTCCAAATTGGTCTCAAAGGATTTTCCCTGAAGCAAGCTTTCAACAAAGTGACGCTGGGTCGCATAAACACAATCACCAGCAAAATTTCTCTTCTGATGGACGTACTCGTGCTCGAAACTTTCCTTACCTAATGGCTGTATCCGAAGCCGCCCTTCCATATCTAATCGAATGCTTCCTCCATTCCCTTCCAACAATAATTCCCCAAAAGTATAGCGTGGGTCCTCCGCATCTGCCTCATTAAATCGATTGCCATCAAGCACCCCACTAGCCCCATTCGCAAATTGGAAAAGAACCATGGCGCAATCTTCTCCAGCTATAGCAGGGTTCAATTTCCGCAGTTGCGCAAACACACCCGTAATCTCCCCAAACAGATAACGGAAGACATCGACATAATGGATACCCGTTTCGTAGATCAATAGCCGAGGCATCGAGCGAAAGTACGGTTGTCGGCTCAGGTAGGCATCTTCTGGCCATCCATCCCCAGTTCGCATGCGAAAATATATGCTATGCAATCGATCTCCTACCCACCCTCGATCAAGCAATGACTTAATTTCCCTAAACCAGGGTTGAAAGCGAAAATTCTCGTGCACCATAAAAGGAACTCCCGAAGCTTTCACCGCTAATCGTAATTCTTCGGCCTCTTCGATGCTAGGTACGAGTGGCTTTTGGCAGATAATAGCGATGTTTCGGGCCATTGCTTTCTGACAGATGGCCATATGAAAGGCTGGTGGAGTGATGATGTCCATGAAATCAGGTTTCTCTCTATCCAGCATTTCATCAATGTCGTCGTAAAACCGAGGTACACCATAATATTGGGCCGTCTGCTTAGCTTTCATGATGTCCAAGTCACATATCGCCACTACCTCTACCTCAGGCATTCTCGACCAGGCTTCAAAATGAAATTGCGAGAAATAACCTGCACCAACCGCTACTGCCTTCAATCGTTTCATACTGTATTCAGATAAGGAGAATTCGTTTATGTCTAAAAAGAGCGCTAGAGCGCTACCTCTACAATAGGTCGATCTGCCTTTATTCTAGACCACAAGATAACGCCCAATACATTGAGGGCTGCTCCCACAAAGAAAAAGGGGGTAACTGAGCCCGTCCAAGCTTGCAAGTAAGGGAAGGCCAAAGCCGTAATGAAGGAACCAATATTGCCGGCCATGTTCATGGCTCCAGAAACTGTTCCTGAATGTTGTTTGCCAATATCAACGCATAGGGTCCAAGAAGGTGGGAGTGTCATATCGGCCCCTAAAATGGCTAAGCTTAGAAAAGCTACTGCCCCTAGGGCCGTATCCATATACACACTACCGATCAAACCAATGGCGGCTAAGCTGAAACCGATCATGGCAGTAAGCGATCGAGAGGCATTCCAACGACCCTGACGATAAATATAGTCCACCAACCAACCCGCCAACCAATTGCCGATGGCCCCAAAAATAAAAGGTGCAGAGGCATAGAATCCTGCCTCCATGGCATCCAATTGATACTTACTCTTTAGATAGGGAAATAACCAGGTCAGCGCAAAAAAGAAAGTGAAATTACTGCAAAAGTACTGCACCATCGTCATCCACATATTTGAGGAAGAAAACAGCCTGCCTAAAGGAAGCTTAGCACTCTTTGTATTTGAGGATATTTGCTGCCGATGTGTTCTGATATACTCCTTTTCCTCTTCACTGATAGCAGCATGGTCCGTTGGATCATCTCGGAATAAAAACCACCAACCCATGGCCCAAACCACCCCAATCACCCCTAAAATCGCGAAAGTCATTCGCCAGCCATAAGCATCAATCAACCAGGCGACAAAGGGCAAGGCAAAGGCAGCTCCTAAACGTGATCCAGAGAAGTTGATACCCGTAATCAAGCCGCGCTCCTTCAGCGGAATCCAGGAAAAAATAGCTCTGGACATGCCGGGAAATGCTCCTGCCTCCCCCGCTCCAAAGAAGAATCGAACGAAGAGCAAAGAAGCATAATTCCAAACCGCCCCAGTTAAAGCCGTAAGGGCAGACCAAAAGGTCACAATGCTAGTCAGCGCCAGTCTTGGACCAAAGCGATCCGCTAATCTCCCTCCCGGAACCTGAAACAAGGCGTATCCTAATGCAAAGATGGACAAGACCCATCCCATAGCCTTATCACTCAAGCCTAATTCTCCTGCTACCGGGTCTTTAGCCACCGAGATGCAAACCCTATCGATATACAAGAGTAAGGCTAAGAGAAACATCCCTAGTGCCATGAAGTGCCTTCCCTGCGGAAAGCGCTGGTTTTTTGTTTTGTTTGTCATCAGCTCTAGCTTAATTAATCCTGCTGTTCGAAAGCGATGGCGCGCACAGGGGCCCCATCACCGCCTTGGACCTTTAGTGGCAAAGCCATGAAGAAGACCGATTCGCCTTTCAAACTTTCTAAGTTACACAGTCCCTCTACGATTACGATCCCTCCCATAAGCAAGATTCGATGTATCCTGCTGAGTTCCTCTAGATCATTTACATTAGCTACGGATGGAGGCTCAACGCCAAGTATTTTCACCCCGCGTTCCACACACCACTCGGCTAACTCATCACTAATACGGGGTAAGGCATCCCGATAACTAGAATCATTGACATGATGACTCCATCCGGTCTGCAGCAAGAGACTGTCCCCCCGCTCTAGTTTATTTTCAATTGCGCCAAGATCCTTTACCTGAAGCCATTTGCTCGTACAATCTCCTGAGATTCGTGCCACCCATGCTCTTCCCATAAAGGCTGACAGGGGATACTGATCGATCGTCTCCTGGCTCACCCCAAAATGTAAAGGGGCATCCATATGCGTTCCACTGTGCGAATACAAATGCAATGTGCTGGCATTCCAGCCATCAGATTCAATCGTTTTTGCCACCTCTATCTGAACGCCGAGCTGGCCATCCTGAATTGGCATTGTCAAGTCAATTGGATCCTGCTTCCACATATTGTTCCTTTATGCTGGTACAGACAAGTTAGCAATTACAGCATCCGCAACATCTCCGGTAGAAGCACTTCCTCCAAGGTCCTTGGTTTTGATGCCTTCTTGCAAACTTCTCTCTATCGCACCTACTATAGCGGCAGCAGCTTCCTCCTCTCCCAGGTGCTCCAGCATCAAGGCACCCGACCAGATCTGACCAATGGGATTGGCGATACCTTGCCCGGCTATATCCGGCGCCGAACCATGAATCGGCTCAAACATACTGGGCTGATCTTTCTCCGGGCGAAGATTCCCACTGGGCCCCAAGCCCAGGCTACCCATAATCGCTCCGCCTAAATCACTAAGAATGTCACCGATCATATTCGTAGTAATAACGACATCGAAAATTTCGGGCCGTAGCACAAAATTAGCGGAGGCTGCATCGACATACATTTTACGATACTCGACATCAGGGTATTGTGCAGCTACCTGCTCCATCACATGATCCCAGTAGGCCAAAGTATTGATCATGGTATTGGACTTCGTAACGTTCGTAACGTGGTTTCGGCGTTTACGTGCCAATTGAAAGGCATAATGCGCCACTCGTTCAATCCCAGCCCTTGTAAAGACATTGGTTTCTGTAGCTAAACCATGTGGTTCTTCTGGATAAAACACTTTTCCATTCTGTACGAATTCTCCTTCCGTATTCTCCCGTAACACCACAAAATCTATATCCTCCACCTGCTTATGTCGCAATGGCCCCTCTACACCCGGCAAAAGCTTCACTGGACGGTAATTGACATATTGTTGAAAATGGGTACGGACCTTTGCAGTATACAACTTGAAGGGCAAGGTGTCATTTACCTCTGGTAATCCAACTGCTCCGAATAGGATAGCATCAAATTGGGCTAAGGTTTCCAAGCCATCGGCAGGCATAAAGTCACCATGCTCCTTATAATAACCAGCTCCCCAAGGAAAGGAGGTGGACTGTAACTCAAATTGATAGGCTGCCGCAGCAGCTTCCAATACGCTCCAACTGGCTGGAACGATCTCATTCCCAATTCCATCACCATTTACGATGGCGATATTGTACTTTTTCATGCGGAAATATTCTTATTGTTCTTAGATTACTAGACTTTAGTGACCAGGGCCACCCAATCCGACTGCTGCCCACCTGTCGGTGTATCCAGCTGGATAGGAGCTCCTCCTTTCAACTTAGTATTTTGATCAGATAACCATTCCCCAGTCATGGGGTTCATCCATTTTACCTCTACCTCGGCTGGCCCATCGGTGAGATCGAGATAGACAGCCGAGGGTCGCTTGATATACACGACGTAAGTATCTCCTACTTTAGCTAGACAATGTGCCTGCTCTCCTTTTAGTAATTCATCCATAGGTTCCATCTCTGGCATCGGCAAGTCGGAAAAGAAATCCATGGTAATCTTTGTCTGTTTCCACAGCTTATCTCGAGTTCTCCAATCCTCACAATTCAGATCACCACAGGCATACTTGTAGCCAAAGTACCATTCAACTCCACTGCCCCCAGCCAAAAAGGTAGGCCATAAAACTTCTTGCCTCAAAGTATCGTGGGTAGGCATGTCCTGATCAGGCATAGCGCCCATCCAGTACCAACCGATTTCATCCATGAAGCTCACCCATTCATGACCACTCTCCTTTGATTCCTCCCACCATCTCAAGATATCTTGATGCACGCGATATCTATTCCCAATCTGCACCGAGAGTCCGTTCAGGGGCTCAAATCCAAGCATATCGGGCAGGATCGAATCCTTGAGTTGGGGAGCGGCATGCGTATGTAATAAAACTGGATTCTGATAAGGATCATTTTCTTTAAACCAATTGGTCATGGCCTTGCGCTGAGCCGTGTTTTGGCCGATGGGAGAGAAATCAGCAGGGCCGTTTTCTTCACCTAAGTTCCAAAACACCGCATGATGATGGGCAAAGCGAGCCACTAATTCTCGATAGTATAAAGAACGTATCGGGCCCGTATCGCCATCGTCCAAAAGCATTTCATTTTCTGTTTCTTGCGTAACAAAATGCAAGGCGATACCCTTCGCTTGTGCATGGGCAAAGATGATATTCCACTGGTCTAGTTTACTACAATCAAAACGGGTCAGATCGGTATGAGAGCGATAGGGAAATACATCTCTTCCATCCCCTTCAATATTCATCGTAAGAAAATAGACGGCGTTCATTCCGACCTCCGACAAATAGTTGATGGCTCCAATTAAGCCCTTCCCCTTACCGGCTTGCCAAGTAGGATCACCTGCTTTCCAATCTTGTAGGTGAGCTTGATATTCCTTAATGAATTGCTTTGTCGAATCAATACTGTAAGTCCCATCAAAATCCGCGTAAGCCAGCAGGTTTTCGGGGCTATTAGCACCGCCTTTGATAAAAGGTTCACCCGTTTCGGCAAAGTGGAAGAAACGGCCTTTTGGATGAATCAATCTACCTTTGGATTGGAAGGGGTGAGTATTGGCCGTTGGCGCAATTACTTCAAAGACACCTTTCTCACCATGGGCTCCAACAGCTTCTCCTTCATCCTTAGATACGGCAATCATACTGCCCTGTTCAAAGGACACTTCATAAGTCCAGGTACCTACTTGATCGGGTGTGAAATGTACCCGCCAAGTACTCCCTTCATCAGCACTTGATTCTGCCGCATTGCCGTCCGCAGCGTAGTAGGCGGGGACGCGATATTCAGTTGATCCACTTGAGAAAATAACGTTCACTCGATAATCAGTAAAGGGGTTAAGCTCAGCGGTTTCGCTGGTATTGGGACCCTCAAAATCAAGCGTGATAACCTGCCATTTCTCATATTGCTTTACCTCAGGGGCAGCTTCTTGGCATCCGAAAAAGGCAAATAGGACCCCGACCGCCAATACTGCGAGCGTTCTAGATAGTGTCATTCGCAAATACATAATTCTTGGGTTTAACAGTAAAGTATTGTCAATCCCATTGTTAGCACTGTTCAGCGGTCGGGACCGATCAAAACATCATGAATACAACATATTAGCAATCAAATATTGTAGTAATTTCCGTAAGAGCTGTAGAAGATAAAGTGCAATCTTCATAATTCCACCAAAAATAATTGCGCAAGCGCTTGCACAACTTTATCTTAATCCCCCAATCAAAAAGCGAGTGGAAATCCAGCTATGACGGACAACACCATCAAATTAAAGGACATTGCGCGTATTCTATCAGTATCTGAAAGCACCGTCAGTCGGGCCTTACGCGATCACCCTAGGATCAGCTTGGCTACCCGCGAGCGGGTCAAAAAGCTTGCAGAGCAACTGGACTATGTGCCCAATCAGGTGGCTCGAAACTTGCAGAACCGACACATGAACGCCATCGGGGTAGTAATACCCAAGTTGAGCTATCACTTATATGCGCAGGCCATCAGTGGAATGGAAGAAGTAGCGGAGCAGCTCGGCTACAACATCATCATTTGTCAAACCAATGAAAGCACGGAGAGAGAACAAAATATTGTACAGGAACTCTTATCTACGCGGATTGCCGGATTCATAATTTCCCTATCCAGTAGTACCGTAGATTTTGAACACTTCGCTAAAATCAAGCGCCGAAAGGTCCCCTTGGTATTTTTCAACCGAGAATGTGAGGACATCCATACGGATAGAGTTATCATTGATAATTTCGGTGTTGCTCGTCAAGCCGTAGAACATCTGATTAGAAGTGGCAGTAAAAGAATTGCCTATTTTGGCGGACCGGCAGAGGTTCAGATCAGCAATAGAAGATTAGAAGGTTATACCGCAGCACTCAAAGACCACCAATTCCCCTTGATTGCGGACTACATTGTTCATACCGAATTCAATCCTCGAAGTGCCTATGAAGCTGCCGGTCGTCTACTAGGTCTATCCACTCCACCAGATGCCATCTTGGCTTTCAGTGATCAATTTGCCTACACTTTATATCAAAAAGCGAGAGAGATGGGCATTGATATTCCTACTGAGTTAAGTTTGATCGGCTTCAATAATGAACCTGCAACTTCCCTCCTACTTCCCGCCCTTAGCACGGTTGACCAACCCGCCTTCGCCATGGGAAAAACGGCGGCGGAAATCCTATTCCAACAAATTCAGCACCCCAACGACTACTACAGGGCTCAAACGAAGGTGCTACAGTCGCGCTTGGTGCTTCGGGGGTCGACACGATAGAAAAAAACGCCTCATACCCCCTCTTTTTTCACAGCTCTTTGCACCCCTGACATACTGCTGTCAGTCCCTCCCCTTAGCTTTGTATCAACAAAAAAAGATAAGATGGAAACAAAGCAATTGGACAGTTTCAAACTAGTTGGTATTAGCATTCGTACCAGTAATCAAGAGAACCGCGCAGCGCAAGACATCCCCGCGCTTTGGCAACGTTTTATGGGAGAAAATATAGCCCATAAAATCCCCAACAAGGTCGGAGAAACCGTATACTGTGCGTATACAGAGTACGAGGGTGACCATAATCAGCCGTACACCACCTTGATCGGATGCCCGGTGGCCAATCTTGATGAAGTACCTGCTGGTATGAAGGGCATAGAGGTACCCGCAGGGCAATACGAGCATTTTGCACCAAAAGGTAAATTGTCAGATGGCATAATCATTAATCAATGGTTCAAAATCTGGGAAACGGACCTAGACCGCACCTATCAAACGGATTTTGAGGTATACGGTGAAAAAGCAAGCGATCCCAATGCAGCCGAAGTGGACATCTTTGTAGGTGTCCAGGCTGGCTAAATCATTCCGTACCGTGAAGATCTGAATACTCAGGTAGTGAGTATTCAGATCTTCAGCCAAAAAATAGAGTTATGTTAAGCGAACTTAATGGCTATTACCTAAGTCAAGAAGAGCCCAACCGAGAGTGTATGCTGGCCCTTCGGAGATACATTCTGAGCTACAATGAGCATATGACGGAAACCTGGACGCATCGGATGCCGATGTTTAGATACAAGGGGAAGCTCTTTTGCTATTTGTGGGTCGATAAGAAGACCTATCTTCCCTATATTGGTATATACAAGGGAATCGACATTGAGCATCCTAAGCTGGAACTAGGTAACCGAAATAAGATGAAGACGATGATCATTCAACCACAAGAAGATCTTCCGTTACCTATACTGAACGAGATTTTTCAAATGGCTCTGCAATTGTACTAATCCATCACTTACCGAAGCATCTCTTTAGCCCCCTTCCTTGCCTTAGCTACGGTAGGCCAATACGGTGTGGGGGTATGTGCCTCCTTCATGACGGCTTCCATCTTAGTCACGATGTCCGGATGTTCTTCGGCTAAGTTGTTTTGCTCTAGGAGATCAGCGCTGAGGTCATACAAATGAATGGGCTCCGCCGTTCCAACCCTGATTCCCTTCCAATTCCCCATCCGGACAGCCTGTTGAAAGGGATTGTAAAACTCCCAATACAGATAGTCGTGCTGGTTTTGCTCCTTGGATTGCCCTAGTAAGGTGGGCAGAAATGACAAGCCATCGATGTCTGTTGGCTTTGGGGCTTTCGACACCTCCGCTAAGGTCGGCATAACATCCCAGAAGGCCACTACCTGATCGCTGGTTGTCCCGGCCTTTATATGTCCCGGCCACCGGGCAATCAAAGGGGTTCGAATACCGCCTTCCAACAGCTGGCGTTTACTTCCCCGAAACGGCTTATTGCTCTGTAAGCTCTTTATGAAAGGTGGATTGGGTCCATTATCTGAAGTAAAGAATACAATGGTATTTTCATCGATTTCTAATTGTTGTAAAAGCGCAAATAAGCGGCCAATATCCTTGTCCATCAAGTCCAGCATAGCGGCATAGTTCTTAACACGCTCTGGCCAATCTCTATCCCCATAAGCACTATTATCTGGGATCTCATATTTACCGTGAGGTAGGCACAGTGGAAGGTATAAGAAAAAGGAAGTGTCTTTATTCTGTTGCACAAAATCCAAAGCCTCCTCCATGATCAAATCGTGTGAATAGACTTCTTCTTGACCATTTTCATTTTCTGGGATATGCAGCGTATCTGCATTTTGCATGAGGTAGGTGGTGTAATAGCTGTGAGCATGCATTTGATCCAGGTATCCCATGAAGTAATCAAAACCTTGCTGATAGGGTGTTCCTGTGGTGCCGGGATTACCAAGCCCCCACTTTCCCATCCCTGCTGTAACATAACCTTCTTCCTTTAGCAGCTCCGCGACTGTAAAATCTTCATCTTTTAGTGGAATCAGCTTGCGTTGAGTAAAGGGGAGATCCTCATGAGCGGCTCGATTGTCCCGCCGAGTAATATGACCACTGTGTTTCCCCGTCATCAATACACATCGGGTTGGCGCACATACGGGGCTTCCAACATATGCTTGCGTAAACCGCATTCCCTCCCCAGCCATTTTGTCCAGGGCAGGTGTTTTGATAAAGTCGCTATCATAGCAGCTAAGATCAGCATACCCCTGATCATCAGACATGATGAAAATGATATTGGGCTTTTCTTTGGATGTCTTGGATTGAATGGGTTCGGTACAATCAGTGCCAAGTAAGATGAATAAGCAGGCCAACCAGATGAAATGTCTCATATAAAAGTGATTAAGAAGCTTGATGTTAATCAATGTAAGGCTTTTCTGCCAGACACACAGCTACACTTGACAATGCCTATGAATCCTCCTATCTTTCGCAGACCTTGTCGCTGGGAAGAGATGCTCCCATGAAGCACAGTATTTAACGGTAGTACCCAACCCTAGTCTTCCACTATTGTGTCTAACTTTTAATACAATTAACTAGAGACCTAAGCAGATATAAGATCTAAGCTTAGACTATTCTGAAAGTGATTTCCAAGTTATTCACAAAAAACAATCTCCAGATGAAAGAATACCTACAGCCCACCTGGACACCCCCCAATTCAAAGGGCGTGCTCAACAAAAGCTTTTCATTGCTCTTCTGCCTAATCTTGGTACAAGGTCTGCAGGGACAACCGCTGTTTTGGTCCATTTTAGAAACAGATTTCGACTCCTATGAAGAAGCAAGAGCTTTCATCAAGTCAGAAGACAACGAGCAAGGTGTTTTTGCCTTAATGTATACGCCTACCTTTTTGGTATATGGCAGCACTTCCGAAACGCCTATTGACTACCCGGGCATCCAAGAGATTTGGAGTTTGGATGAGTTGGAAGATGCCAAGCATATTCCAGTCCCATTAAGTAGGTATTTCCAACGCCTGTATGAGGAGGATGAGCGCCATGAGGTTCCACATGAACATGAGCATCATCATGCGGACAGCCACGTTTCAACCCAAGATTTAGACAAAGGACTAGAAACCTTTAACTATCCCAATCAGTGGAATAGTGAACGGATGGTCGGTATTATGACTTGTACCGTATTCTTCGTAGAAAGCGATGGCTCAAGCGATCCCGACTATTACACTTGGACGGCCCAAGCTTTACTGGAGGAAAAGATTAGCATACTTCGCTCCTTACATACCTGGGCATACACCGCCTTTCGATATGGGATGGACGTGACCTTCATTCCGCAGTGGTTGGAGCGAAGTCCTAGTCTAGGCCAAGGTCGAGAACCTAACCTACACTTCGGAAATTTTGAAACCTATTCTGGTCAAGTGCTGGAAATGAACAAAGCCATACTGGCGAAGCTGGGCTACACAGAAGGCTTCCATGTAGGAGATGAATTCAATTTCGATCAAAAGCGTCAAACCGCTGCAGATGGCGCCTTCACCATTGGGGTGCACTACGATCATGCTGGCAGAGGAAGAATCAGAGCACATGCCTATCTAGGTGGACCCTATACCTTTCTTAGCAGCCGTTCTCCTTATTCTCTTTATGGGCATGAAATCGCTCACATTTTCCACGCTTTCGATGAATATCTTAATTCCACTTGCCAAAGTAATATCAACGTCAAGTACAACGGGATTAGCAATCTGAATAACATTGGGAATGGTTGTGAAGGAAAGCAGACCTGCCTGATGGTTAACAATGCGGTGGCGGGAAGTGGCCCCGAGACTTACTATGCGCTATGCGAATATACCGTAGCTCATATCGGATGGAGTGGCGACATAGCTAGCAAACCCCTGATTACTTCCCCTGCGCAAGACACTAGTTTCAAGTTTCACTTGCAAGAATTTCAATTTCATTTCCCTCCCGGAGGCCAGGACAGAAAGTCTGCCATAGTGAAAATATGGCGCGAGGACTTGGAACGTCCAAAGTTGATCTTTCAGGAAGTATTTTCTTTAGAATCAGATGACCTGAGTTGGTTTAATAATAAGATTACAGAGCCAGGGGATTATAAAATGGTCGTACAACATGGGATGTTCAATCGGTACTCCCTAGTAGATAGCGAACCGCTTTATTTCACCCTTGAGGAAGAATCCATTATTCCTTTTGCAGACAGTTGCATTTGGTTTTGTGGGAATATTCAAAATGTAGAACTAGGTCTTCCAAATCTTAAGTGGTACAATTCAGTAGATTTAGCCTCTTTACTTCATGTAGGAGATAGTTTCCAACCAAGTAGTCCTGGCCAATATTACGTGGTATATGAACAGGAAGGGGAACTCAAGGATATTGCCCAACTAACCATTTCCGAAAACTATCCAGCTACCGCACAACTGCTCCAAACCTTCAATTCGGAGGGGCCCATACACTTGTACTTACAATCTTTCACAGGGCTTCCTCACGTCCGGGAATTCCGTTGGTACAAAGATGGAGAGCTGATCGCCACCACCCAAATCCAGGGGCTAGATGTGATGGAGGAAGGCACATACCATGTAGTCATTGACAATGGCTGCGAGAGTACCACCAATGCGTTGGAGGTGCGGCGAGCGCCAAGCATTAAGTTGACTCAAAATTGTGAAGTGGGTGGCTATACCGTGACCGCCGACCGCTTAATCAGCATTGCTAATTTTAATGGAGAAGAATTCTATGTCACCGACAGTGTATACCTTCCGCCCAGCGACGAGTTTGAGGAACTCAGCATCTATTCTGAAGACGGAACGATATTCTGGAATGTCTATGAGTTGGAGCCCTTGCAAACCCAAACGTTTGTGGTAGAAAATCTGGAAGGCTATCTGCGCTTCAAATCAGAAGAATACTTCGAAACCGTAAGTTGGTTTCGAAATGACACCTTGATTTTGGAAGGGGATCAACAATGGTTTATCGTCGATCGACCCGGAACCTATCGAGCCGAGCTTGATCACTCCGGTAGGCTTTGCCCCGTGGTTTCTCAAGACCTTGAATTCCCAACACTAGTACCTCCTCCGAGTATCGAGCAAACTCGCTACACCATCTGTCTTTCGAATTCCAATGAATTAGAGACACTAACCGTAGAAGGAGAAAACATAAAGTGGTTTCTGGAACCCCAAAAAGAAGAACAGATTGCCGAGGGAAACAGCTTTCAACCCAGTTCAGATTATTATGGGTTCAATAGCACTTTGTTCATCACGCAAGAGGTTGATGGTCAAATAAGCCCGCCATTAGTTGTCGAGCTAGTAGGGCTACGGCCACTAGAGCTTAGTCTAGATACTTTTGATCAACAATTTCTGGCTATTGTTAATGGGATTCAACCCAATTACGCCCCTGAAGCGTACGCCTATGATTGGTTCTTTGAGGAGTCTTTTTTGACAAATACCGAAGTGCCGCAACTCCCGCTAGGAGACCCCGGCACCTATTATGTAGAATTAAGCAATCAGGCCCCCAAATGTATTCTTACGGAACCCTTTACCCTTGAAGGGGTAGTATCTAGCTCTGACGATCCAAAACTGCAGAACAAGCAAATACAGTTGTACCCAAATCCAGTGGTTGATGAGCTATGGCTGGAGATTGAAGAGACAGACATTCGTTCCGTACAGATCTTTAATTTGAATGGACAATTGGTCAGGTATTTTCGGACGGACGCTGAATCCCGTATTCAGATATCCGTACAGGATCTTACGCCCGGCTTCTATCTGGCGGTCTTACATACAGATGATGGACGTTATCCGGTGAAGTTTGTCAAGGAATAGCCCTTCGAGCACTTCCGAGCTGCCACACTTCCGAAGTCTTCGAGACTTCGGAAGTGT
>CAJXPD010000189.1 GCA_913057785.1 uncultured Lewinella sp.
AGCTCTGCCCCTTTTAGCAGAGAAAGGGATATCCGTCGAACTAATCGATGCGCAAACACTCCTGCCCTTCGATCTTGAACATCGAATTGTTCATTCTCTACAAAAGACCAACCGAATCCTATTTCTCGATGAGGATGTACCCGGTGGAGCCAGTGCTTTTATGCTCCAACAAGTGCTAGAGGAGCAAGGAGGATACCAATACTTGGACTCCCCACCAGCCACGCTGACTGCCAAAGCACACCGCCCCGCCTTTGGTGATGATGGCGATTACTTCTCCAAACCCAGCACGATAGATGTATTTTGGAAAGTGTATCAAATGATGCAAGAAAGCGATCCTGTCCGCTTTCCCGGCTAGCGTCTAGCTAATCCGTAGAAGCCCAGCCCAGCTTATAGTCATCATAGGCGTAATCTGCTCGTAGATACAGTAGATTTCTATCCTGATCTACTCGATAGCTTTTGCGGGTCTTAGGCAACACGAATCCTTCGACTTCGTGAAAACTTTGGTTTTCTACATAACTATAGTGATCCGCATGCTGAACCATATAGGCCACAAAAGTGAAGTCCTCTGCGTCATAATAATGCTTCCATATATCAGGGGTACTATGATCGGCATGTTCTTCAGGGTCGTAGGAGGCTTGTAATACCTCCACTACCTTTCCATTGGCAAGCGTATCTAGACCGCCATAGGACAGCTGAACGCCCTCATCCAATAATTTAAAAGGAATGCTTACCACGAAAGTGGCACTGAGGACGGTATTGATGACGGATTGTTGTGCCATGGAAGTATCTGGCTGACCCTGCAATAATTTTTGGTATTGACCATCCTTGAAATGGATCGCATGTGCCTTTTCTTCCTTTTCCCACTCAATATCAACGGTTGGATTTGCACCAAAAGTGTAGAGATGTTGCTGGAATGCGGCATTTTCAACCTCCCCTGATTCTAATAGCAAGGAGTAGTCTTTAGTAAATTGTAAAGACGCCAACTTATTCCACCGTTCAAGTCCACCTGCCTTATCCATAGCTGCTGTAAGCACTCTTTTTACTTCTCCGTCAGTGATGTGTGATAATGGATCTTGCGGTGGAATGTCTTCTGATATAGATGTTTCACCTGTACAGCTAAGCACCATTAATGCCCAGCAAATAAAAAGCAGTTTTGATTTCATACTAGTAGTCGTTTAACCAAACTTAAGTAAAAGTCTGGACAAACCTAGGGATGATGCTGGATATGAAGGCTAAGTTCGGATTCGTAGTCTTTTTTTTGCAATCGCCCTCGATGATGGTGCTTGCGCTTCAAAATGATGAGTAGATGTGATAGCCCGTCTAGTGCTGTCTTGAAAAAACGGATGCAAACCAGCTACCTCCCCGATCACAATTATGCCAGGCGCACTAAATTGCTGTTCTACTGCCAATTTTTCTATTTCATCCAGCTTACCGAGAATGGTCTTAGCATCAGGCAAAGTAGCAGATTCAATCAAACCTACAGGGGTCTCGGCTGAGCGATACTGCAATACGAGCTGCACAATATCAGACAGCTTCCTGGTACCCATTAAGATCACTAAGGTGGAGGAGGATTGAGCGGCAAGTCTCAGGTCTTCGGAGATTTGATGTTTTTTCGTCGTAGCAGTAACGACCCAGAAGCTATTGCTCACACCTCTATGCGTTACCGGAATTCCAACACTAGCCGGTCCGGCAATGGCACTACTAATTCCAGGGACAACCTCTACTGGTATTCCATAGGATTGTGCAAACTGTAGTTCTTCATGCCCTCTACCAAACACAAAAGGATCTCCCCCCTTCAAGCGAACTACGTGACCATATCTAAAGGCACAGTCCACTAAAAACTGATTAATCTCATCCTGAGTCCAGGAATGCTGGCCGCATCTTTTGCCAACATACACTTTATGTACGCTTTGCGGCAACTCATCGAGCAATTCAGAACTCACCAAAGCATCATATAATACTACATCCGCTTCTTGCAATAAGCGATATCCTTTTCGGCTAATCAATTCCGGATCTCCAGGCCCCGCCCCTACTAAGCTGAGACGTGGCAAATTCAAAAAATCAGTATTTTTTACGTATTTCATGTTTCAAAACTAAGTATTTTCAAGTATAATTGCTTAGTTTTGGCACGTAAATGATTAAAAAGTACCTAATATGAAGAAAAAGGTAATTGTCATTGGTAATGGAATGGTCGGTTATAAATTTTGCGAAAAATTAGTAGCAAAAGGAGCTGAACAGTTTGAAATAACGGTGTTTGGAGAAGAACCTCGTCCAGCATACGATCGAGTTCATTTAAGTGAATACTTTGAGAAGCAGGCGGAAGAAAACTTAATCCTGGCTCCACGGGAATGGTATGAGGAAAATGGCATTAAGCTATGCACTGGAGAGTTGGTAACCGCCATTTCAACAACGGATAAAACCATAAGCACGCATAAAGGAAATCAGGCTTCTTACGACTACCTAGTCTTAGCTACTGGATCTTCTCCCTTTGTACCCCCAATTCCTGGTGTACATAAAAATGGAGTCTTTGTCTATCGAACTATTGAGGACCTAGATGCCATTATAGCTTACGGCGAGAAAATGAAAAAAGGAGGTTCCTTCAAAGCCTCCGTACTAGGAGGAGGGCTCTTAGGACTAGAGGCAGCCAAGGCACTCCTAGACCTAGGTATGAAGCCGAGTGTGATAGAATTCGCGCCACGGCTAATGCCGCGACAATTAGATGAGGCAGGTGCCAAAATGCTCCAGACCACTATCGAAGACTTAGGTATCGAGGTCTTGACATCCAAATCAACAACTGACATTAGGGGGGATGGACGGATAGAGGAAATGCACTTCGCGGATGGTGAGTCACATAGTACTTCTATGCTGGTTATATCTGCCGGTATTCGCCCCCGAGATGAATTAGCACGTGAAGCAAAGATCGAAATAGGCCCTAGAGGAGGCGTTCAGGTAGACAATAAAATGCAAACATCTGCTCCAGCTGTTTACGCGATTGGGGAAGTGGCCTTATATCAAGAAAAGATTTACGGTTTGGTAGCTCCCGGCTACGATATGGCGGATATCTGCGTGGCTCAGCTATTGCAAGAAGATAAAGCTATGGAGGGAGAGATTGACATGTCCACTAAACTCAAATTGATTGGTGTTGATGTGGCTAGTTTCGGGGATGCCATGGGTGAGCTACAAGAAAGCCGAGCTATTGTATATGAAGATAAAAACAAAGGACTTTATAAAAGGATTAATGTCTCTCTTGACGGGCAGAAACTGCTAGGTGGAATTTTGATAGGAGATGCAGCAGATTACAATATGCTGCTCCAGATGACCCAACTGAAAATGCCTTTGCCCCCTCATCCGGAAGATCTAATTCTTGGACCAAGAAACGGTGAAGGAGCTGCAATGGGGGGCGTCATGGATCTGCCAGATCAGGCGTTGATCTGCGCCTGTGAGTCCGTAACAAAAGGAAACCTGATAGAGGCCATTGGAGAAAAAGGGTGTGAAACCATCAAGGGACTTTGCAAGGAAACGAAAGCAAGTACGGGCTGTGGCGGCTGCAAACCCATGGTAAATGACCTACTTCGAGAAACCTTAAAGTCGATGGGTAAGTCCGTCAAAGCCCATATTTGTGAACACTTCCCCTATAGTCGAAGAGAATTGTTTGACCTCATTAGTGTTAAAGGGATAGAAAGCTACGATCAAGCCCTGGACGAACTTGGACATGGAGATGGCTGTGAGCAATGTAAGCCGGCCCTGGCTTCTATTTTCGCCAGTCTTTACAATGAAACAGCAGTCAAACAAGAGACGATTCAAGATACCAATGATCGCTTCTTAGCTAATATTCAGCGTAATGGTACCTACTCTATTGTACCGCGCGTTCCTGGAGGCGAAATCACCCCGGAGAAGCTGATCGCCATGGGCAAAGTAGCTCAGAAGTACGACCTCTATACCAAGATCACCGGCGGACAACGAATCGATATGTTTGGGGCCAAACTCAATGATCTTCCTCAAATCTGGGAAGAGCTGATTGCAGCAGGATTCGAGAGTGGCTATGCCTATGGGAAGGCGCTAAGGACCGTAAAGAGTTGCGTAGGTTCTACCTGGTGCAGATTCGGCATGGATGAAAGCGTGAGTTTTGCCGTGGAATTAGAGAATCGCTACAAAGGCATTCGTGCACCGCATAAGCTCAAAGGGGGAGTCTCAGGTTGTATTCGAGAGTGTGCTGAAGCGCGCTGCAAAGACTTTGGCGTGATTGCTACGGAGGAAGGCTGGAATCTTTATGTCTGTGGAAATGGAGGTGCTAAACCCAAGCATGCGCTACTACTCGCCGAAAACATCGATAACGCCACTTGTATCAAGTACATCGACCGCTTCCTCATGTTCTACATCAAAACAGCTGCGCCCTTAACCCGTACAGCCGCCTGGTTGGAGCAACTAGAAGGAGGAATAGACTACCTAAAACAAGTAGTAATCCAGGATTCCTTGGGTATCGCTGAAGAACTAGAGGAGCAGATGGGAGCATTGGTAAATACCTACCAATGCGAATGGAAACAGGTCGTAGACAACCCGGAATTAAAGCAGCGATTCCGCCATTTTATCAACTCAGAGGATAGCGATGATAACCTCACCTTTGTACCGCTGCGAGATCAAAAGATGCCAAAGCCCTGGTAAGCTCAACTGACTCTTGGCCACATTTCCAACTTAAAATTTTCAGAAATGGAAGCTCTATTAGCACAATATACATCTGTCAATCTTGCATCGGTTACCCATTGGTACGAAGTAGCTCCTGTCCATCAATTCCCCAAAAATGGCGGGGTATGTGTCAAATACAAAGGCATGCAAATCGCTGTCTTCTACTTTGCCCGGAAAGGACAATGGTATGCCTGCCAAAACCTATGTCCACACAAGCTAGAAATGGTGCTTTCCCGCGGGCTCCTAGGAGATGAAAATGGGGTTCCGAAAGTAGCCTGCGCACTACATAAAAAGACTTTTTCGCTGGAAACAGGAGAGAACTTAAATGGTGATCTTCCCTCCATTGCTACCTATCCAGTTAAAGTGCAGGGGGAAAAAGTATTCATTGGATTTAAGGAGTAGTTTCAGTTTTCTATTTTTGGAATTCCAACTATTCCTTAACTTATCTTAATGCAAGCAGGCCAAAGCGATCCGCAAAAAGGAAATAAGTCTTTAGAGCAAACTACCTTCCGCCGGTTGAGTAGGCTCTACATCATTGCGCTAAGCGCTATTGCTTTGTCCATCATTATAAGTCAGTTGCTAGTTCAGAGTCACCTCCAGGCGCAACTAGGAGATTCCCACATTGTCAATGTAGCAGGTCGGCAAAGAATGCTCAGCCAAAAACTGGTTAAGGAAGTACTACTACTTAGTGAGGCCAATTACCAGCACCCTACCCTATCCGTACAAAACCTCCAACAAACGCTACAACTTTGGCAAGGGGCACATGAAAATCTCCGCGCCGGCACCACCAATGGAAAAGCCAAGGCGAATAGTCCCGCCATTGAAGAGATGTTCCGCGAGATTAGTCCTTACTACAATAGCATGGTTCAAAGTATTCAAGGAGTACTCAAAGGAGTTAATCAGCCAGGACAGGCCGACCAGCTACCACCTTTACTAGAACAGTTACTGATCAATGAAGGGCCATTCCTTCAGCAAATGGACCAGATTGTGGCTCAATATGACAAAGAGGCTACTCGTAAGATTCATCAGTTGAGGCGAATTGAACTCCTTTTGCTATTTATAGCACTGACTATACTCGTAGCTGAATTAATTTTTCTTTTTAGACCCGCCGCTGTCCGCATGCAGCATACGATCGGTAATCTGGTAAAGGCGGAGACGGAGGCAAAAACCATGGCGCGTGAAGTTGAAGAGCTTTATCGCGCCAAGGAGCAATCTCTGAATGAACTACGTGCCTTGAATTTTGCGGTGGATCAAGCTGCCTTATTTGCGAGTGCCACTACGGATGGTAAGGTTGTCTATCTGAGTAAGAAGTTTCGGGAGCTCTTGGGTATCGAAGAAGCAGAAACTAGAGGAGCTCTTGCTGATCTAATGAGTGCCAAGGAAGGAGAGCAGGAGTATCTGCAAACCTTGCTGAAGAGTACTACGTCTGTTATTTGGAATGGTGAAATCGAGTTAACCACCCATAAGAATGATCGCCTCTGGTTGGAAATGTCAATCGTGCCAGTTAACAGGAGTGGAGTTAAACAAGACTTACTTATTCTTTGCTCCAACATTACCTCCAGAAAAAGAGCGCAAATAGAGATCGACGAACTCAAGGAGAAACAATTTCAAGAAAAAATACAACAGCAAAAGATACTCTCCTCACAGGTTATTGAGGCCCAAGAAGAAGAGCGGAAACGAATTGCTCGGGATATGCATGATGGTATTGGTCAAATGCTCACAGCCTTGCGTTTTAACCTCCAATCCATCAATCTACAACAACTTGCTGAAGCCAAAGATAAATTAGTCGAGATCAACGATATTGCGACAGGGTTGATTAGAGGCGTTAGGATAGCCACTTTCAATCTCACGCCTCCAGAACTCTCGGATTATGGCATCAGTCCAGGTCTGCAAAAGCTAGCCAGCGAATTGAGCAAGCTTACCGGCAAACAAATTCTATTTGAAAATCGGACAAATTTCAGTCAACGTTTCGATTCTATTACCGAAACCAACCTCTATCGGATTACGCAGGAAGCCGTCAACAATGCTATTAAGTATGCCGAATCCAATTATATACTAATCACACTATCACACAGTGAGGAAATTCTCAGTATTCTGGTTGATGACGACGGCCGAGGATTCGATGTACAAAACCCCAAACGCAAAATCGCTGAAGACGGATCAGGCATGGGCATTTCCTTTATGCGGGAACGCGTCAATTTCATCAATGGACGCCTATTCATCCACTCTACCCCAAATCAAGGAACCCGAATCACCATCAATATGCCTTTGCCCCCAAAAGACGAAGTCTCCTAATTAGGTCTCGCTCTTCCTGTCCAATATCTCGCACTCCAAAACTACGTAGTCAAACTACGTAATTTTGCCTATATTTGCATATTCCTTCACCAAAGCACTTCAAGGACCAAATTCATGACCACCACCGAAAAAATAACCATTCTATTAGCGGATGATCACGAACTAGTGCGAAACGGTATTAAAGCCTTGCTGCAAAGTGACGATAGCCTACAAGTAATTGCAGAAGCAGCAAATGGTCGAGAAGCTTTGGACAAGATCGCCTCCGAACAACCGGATCTAGCCATTATTGATGTTAGGATGCCTGAACTGAATGGTATCGATACGGTAGCGCATGTGATTCAATCCGGTTCTACAACCAAGCCCATTGTATTATCCATGCATGATTCGGAGGAATATGTCTTGAAATCCATTGAAGCCGGTTCATTCGGCTATCTGTTAAAGGACACTTCCAAGGAAGAGTTCCTACGTGCTATACACATGGTAGCCAATGGTGAAAAATACTTTAGTGCAGATATTTCACAAATCCTGGCTAACAAATACTTAGAGAATCTCACCTCTGGCCCGAGTAGTAATCCAGCCTCTCCTCCAACCCCTTCCATTACCTTAACCAAGAGAGAGAAACAAGTGATGGACATGGCGCTAGAAGGCTTTAGTAATAAAGAAATCGCTAGTAACTTGAATAAGAGTGTCCGAACCATTGAGGCGCATCGCTTCAATTTGATGAAGAAACTCAAAGTCAAGAACATCGCTGAACTTTCCGCAAAGGCAAAGTCTTTAGGGTTGATCTAGGTTCGGGGCATATCCTCATCCTCTTTTCATTCTTTCCATATTAATCCTGTTTAGGTCTAGGTGCTGTACTACGTATCTAGGGCCACTCCTCCCAATTAGCAAAACTCCCTATAAACCAACTCCTTACCGATAAATCAACAGCATATAAACCTCACTACAAGTAGGTAAGCAAGAATATTTTTACGTATTTTTTAAGTATTTTTCTACGTAATAAAGAAATATTACTTAGATTTGCCTTTGTAATAATGACATTCAACAAAAAAGAGCCCCTGGTAAGTCTATTTCATTTAAAAACATAACTAATGAAAAAAAGAATACCCTTTCAACGACTCGTAGGTCTCCTTTTTCTATCCTTTATGACCTACCATACCAGTCAGGCGCAATTCACACTAAGCGCGGAGGTTCGCCCACGGACAGAATACCGCAACGGTTTCAAGACACCTACTAGCAAAGGAAAAGATCCCGCTTTTTTTACCGAACAGCGCAGCCGTCTCTATTTTGACTTTACAGACGACAAGTACAAGTTTCGAGTAGCCATGCAGGACGTTCGCATGTGGGGAGAAACGAGCCAAATTTTTAAGCAAGAAGATGGCAATGCTTTCCTAAGTGAGGCTTGGGGACAGTACTTCGTCAACAAAACCTTCTCTATCAAAGCTGGCCGCCAAATCATCTCCTATGACAACCAACGGTTTTTGGGAGGCTTGGAATGGGCGCAACAAGGTCGACGACATGATGCATTGCTTTTCGTCTATGAGAAAAAAGAAAGTAAGACGAAGTTCCATGCAGGTTTCGCCTTCAACTCTGACGATGACGTTCCAGAACCGGCCTATATTCAGAATGTAGGCGCATCCTTCTATTCTGTAGGCGGCAATTACAAGACGCTACAGTATGGATGGTACAACCAGAAATTTGACAAGGGGAGCATATCTCTGCTGGCCTTGAACGCAGGGACACAGCAAGCAGATTCTACACTTTCCTATAAGCAAACCTTTGGAGTTATTCCATCGATCAACGTGGGTGGCATTGTCCTGGCGGGTGACTTCTACTATCAAACGGGTAAAGTTGGCGCTAATAATGTAAATGCAATCCTAGCTGGTGTAAGGGCTACCTTAAAAACGGACCTAACACCGATCACGCTTGGAGTGGAATACATCTCAGGAAAAGATGATGATGATAACACTTCCAACGTCACCAATTTTTCTCCGGATTACGGGACCAATCACGCCCATAACGGATTTATGGATTACTTCTTTGTAGGACCAGCTAATGGAAACGTTGGGGTAACAGATATTTTCCTTAAAACTAAGTTTGCCTTACCTAAAGGTGCTTTAGTAGCTAACATCCATGAGTTTATGTTAGGTTCCAAGCAGTTCGATGAGAAAGGAGATCAATTGAATAGCATGATGGGGACAGAAATTGATTTGGTCTACGCTTTACCACTTGGGAAAGGTGCTTCTTTCAACCTTGGTTTCTCTCAATTATTTGCAACGGATACCATGCTAGACCTAAGAGGAGGGAATGTAAAGAGCAACCAATGGGCTTGGATGATGATCACCTTTAAGCCAACCCTTTTGAAGACGGAAAAGAAAGAAAAGAAGTAATAAATATTTTTACTCCACTGGGGGTACATAACAAACAAAAAACTTCTGGAGTCCTTACCACTTCCAGATAATCCACCACTACAATTTAACTGGTTTCGCTAGTGCAGCATGGCTATTGCTCCCCGGGCAATAAATGGGAATCCTAAGTCTAATTCTCCCATCTCTAGCGCACCAACACCTATTTGTCTAATATCAAAATGATACATAAAATGAAAAAGTTAAGCCTTATTTACCTAGGCCTACTGGCTATGTTCCTTACCGCTTGCGGAGGAAACCCAAAAGTAAGTACCGAGGATACTGCACAAGCTAGTGTAGGCTCATCAAGTAGCTTAGCCATCGAAAAGCCACAGTTGACGTTCGGCTTTATCAAACTAACAGATATGGCTCCATTGGCTATCGCCAAGGAGTTGGGATTCTTTGAAGACGAAGGTCTGTACGTGACCATTGAAGCACAATCAAACTGGAAAAATGTACTAGATCGTGTGATTGATGGTCAGTTAGATGGCTCGCATATGTTAGCCGGACAGCCGATCGCTGCCGGAGCTGGCTTTGGGCGACAAGCAGAACTGGTTACGCCTTTCTCTATAGATTTGAATGGTAATGGTATTACGGTATCCAACGAAGTATGGAGTCAAATGAAGCCACATGTACCTATGGATGGCGGTAAACCCGCTCACCCAATTACGGCGGATGCCATCAAACCCGTAGTAGAGTCTTACAAGAATGACGGTAAAGCTTTCAAAATGGGTATGGTATTTCCTGTATCTACACACAACTATGAAATCCGTTACTGGTTAGCCGCTGCTGGTATCCACCCGGGTATGTACACTGCTGATAACATTCAAGGTCAGGTAGATGCTGATGTGTTGCTTTCCGTTACCCCTCCTCCGCAAATGCCCGCCACCCTTGAAGCAGGTACGATCTATGGATACTGCGTAGGGGAGCCTTGGAACCAACAAGCCGTGTTTAAAGGAATCGGAGTACCCGTAACGACTAACTACGATATCTGGAAAAACAACCCGGAGAAAGTATTCGTAATGACGAAGAGCTTTGTTGAAAAATATCCTAATACTGCAACTGCCGTAACCAAGGCTTTGATTCGCGCCGGTAAGTGGCTAGATACGCCAGGTAATCGTCCAAAGGCGGTGGGTATTCTTTCTCAATCCGAGTACGTAGGTGCTGACTCTGTTGTGATCGCAAACTCTATGACGGGTACTTTCGAATTCGAAAAAGGAGACAAGCGCTCTATGCCTGACTTCAATGTATTCTTCCGCTATAATGCGACCTATCCTTTCTACTCTGACGGAATCTGGTTCCTTACGCAGATGCGTCGTTGGGGACAAATTCCAGAATCTAAGCCTGATAGCTGGTATCACGAGACAATCAAGGATATCTATCGCCCTGATATCTGGAAAATCGCTGCGGAAGCACTAGTTGCTGAAGGCAAATTAGAAGCTTCAGACATCCCAGAAACAGATGGCTATAAACCTGCAACTGCAGATTTCATAGATGGTAAAAACTATGACGGTAAAGACCCGCTTGGCTATATCAATAGTTTCAAGATCGGGAACAAAGACAACGTACAATAACGAGTGAAATTAGAGAGGGAGGCTTTGGGCCTATGGTTCAAGCCTCCCTGTCTCTTTGCTTACCTAGCTACTATCCGTAACTCAACCTCTTCAAAACTGTAAATCCGCCTAACATGAGTGATATTGGAATATCCACCAAAGCCATGGGAAAACCGGGTGCCACTTTCTCTCCGATGAAGGTACTCAAGGGCCTACTTCCCAAAATAGATTCCAAGGCTATTCTTAAGAACGCTTTGATATCCTTGGCTTCCATCGTTTTGTTCGTACTGCTATGGCATCTAGGCGCAAATTATCTTTTCAATATTGAAGCCACGGCCAAGATTGAAAAGGCAAGAACCGAGCAAGGTGCTGAAGCCGCCGCTCAAATGGAAGCCTGTATCCTTTCCGGAGATGTGAGCTGTCAACCCAACACACTCCCTTCTCCCCAGCAAGTGATCGTGGCTGCCCAAAACCTATGGGCCGACCACTTGTCCATTAGCGCGAAGAAAATAGCGTTCAAAGCGAAGGTTGCCACCACTAATGCCGACCGAAAAGCTCAAGGCCTCAAACCTATCAAATACACAGGTCGTCCCTCATTCATTGATCAGATCCTCACCAGTATCAAGACCGTTTTTGCTGGCTTTCTACTAGCGATGTTCATTGCTATTCCAATTGGGATCATTACGGGCTTAAATGAAAATCTAAAAACTGCCTTCAATTGGCTGATTCAAATCTTCAAGCCTGTTTCTCCGGTGGTATGGCTACTCTTGGTTTTCATGATTGTTAAAACCTTGATTAGAGATCCTGAGTTAGACAAGTCCTTTATCATCGCCGCTATCAGTGTGGGGCTGTGTGCCATGTGGGCTACCTTGGTAAACACAAGTCTGGGTGTTTCCAGTGTTAAGACGGATTATATGAACGTAGCCAAAGTGCTACAGCTAAGTCTGGGAAAAAAGATTTTCAAGATCATCATCCCTTCTTCTATACCATTGATCTTTACTGGACTCCGCATCACCGTTTCTGTAGCCTGGATGGTATTGATCGCCATTGAATTATTGGCACAGAGTCCTGGTTTGGGTTCATTCGTATGGGAAGAGTTTCAGAATGGCGCCAATGACTCAAACGCAAAGATCATCGTAGCAATGTTCGTGATTGGTATTATTGGGTTCCTCTTGGATCGTGTAATGCTTTTTGTTCAACAATCGGTTTCTTTTGAAACGCAGTAATCGGAAGCTTTGTACCTATTTCTCATCAACACTTAATACCATCCAAGATGTCTGAAAATATAGTTGAGTTCAAAAATGTAAGTAAATGGTACGGAGAAGGAGAAAACCGAACCGAAGTACTCTCCAATATTAACCTGACGATCAAAGAAGGTGAGTTTCTAGCTATCGTTGGTTTTACTGGTAGTGGAAAAACCACCCTCATCAATCTTATTAGTGGCCTCCTGGAACCGGATGAAGGGGAGGTATTATTCAAAGGGAAGCCCATCAAGGGAACAAGCCATGAGCGGGGTATTATTTTCCAAAACTACTCCCTTTTACCTTGGCTAAATGTATTCCAAAATGTAGCGCTGGCTGTAAAGGAAGTTCATCCGGACTGGTCTCAAGAACAGATTACGGAACATACAGAAAGATTCATCGAAATGGTGCACCTCTCTCCTGCAAAGAATAAGCTTCCTAAGGAGTTGTCGGGAGGGATGCGTCAGCGGGTTTCGGTTGCACGTGCGCTCTCCATGGACCCTGAGATGCTATTGATGGATGAACCACTTGGTGCCTTGGATGCCTTAACTCGAGGTGTGCTTCAGGAGGAAATACTGCGAATATGGAGCGCCAATCGACGTACTGCTTTGTTAATTACCAATGATGTCGACGAAGGAGTTTTCATGGCAGATCGTATCATTCCTTTGAACCCCGGCCCGAATGCAACTTTAGGCCCGGAGTATATGATTGAATTGGATCGGCCACGAGACAAGAAAGCCCTCAATTCTGACCCTAAGTTTAAGGAGGTCAGGACGGCCATTCTCAACTACCTCGTGGACCTTGGGGAAGCAGCGAAGCTGGAAAAGAAGGCAGAATTCATTTTACCTGACTATAAGCCGATGATGCCTAATAGCAGATCCTTCCCATTTTTCAGAAGGAAAAAGGGCCGAGCTTAATCTGGAACAAACCCTATCGATAATAATCCACCCTGGCTGGTCGAGAGTAATCACTCCCAGCCTTGGCCAGGCTTAATCAGACATCATATGACTGCTAGAAGTATCACGCATCCCTCTGCCGCTAGTTTGAGAGATGTTATGCTCAACATAAAAGATCTTACTAAGATTTATCCAACACCCAAGGGTGATTATGTTGTACTGGAGGATTTGCAACTCCAGATCATGAAGGAAGAATTCGTCTCGATCATTGGACATTCCGGTTGCGGGAAAACCACTTTATTAACCATGATCGCTGGCTTGAATAATATCTCTGGTGGAAATATCTATCTCAATGAATTCCCGATTGCTGGGCCGGGGCCAGACCGAGGGGTGATCTTTCAAGCTCCCAGTCTATTTCCATGGATGACTGCCTTGGAGAATGTGCTCTTGGGTGTGAAGCAGGTTTTCCCCCATGCTTCTAAAGGCGAGCAGAAGGATATCTGTAAATACTATCTAAGCAAAGTTGGTCTGGAGGATGCTTTCCACAAAAAAGCCAGTGAACTTTCCCAAGGAATGCAACAGCGGGTGGGCATTGCCAGGGCTTTTGCACTCCGCCCAAAGATTTTATTGCTGGATGAGCCATTTGGTATGCTCGACTCCTTAACCCGAGCTGCGCTACAGGATGTATTGTTGGAGGTGTGGGAAAAAGAAAAGATTACCGCCATACAAATCACCCATGATGTCGATGAAGCCATATTCCTGGCCAATCGAATCATTATGATGACCTCTGGTCCCCGAGCACAAGTGGGTGACATTCTCAATATAGAATTTGAACGTCCACGTGATCGCAAGGAGATTCTGAACCACCCAGATTACTACCACTATCGCAAGCACCTGATCGATTTCTTGGAGCATTAGTCGGTTTCCCCTAACTTTGTATCATCCAATCCGCATATCATATGCAGGTCCTGTGGGCTCAACTACCCACCTACAGAGCTAGATTTTAGATCGATTTTTCCTTCAACAATTGTTCTCAGGCAGTTTACATTGCCTTAGCCTACTGGTAGCTGAAGCTAACTACTTCAACAGTGCTGGAGGCATTGATGACTTTTCCATTCTTTAGAAAAGACCAGTCCAGCATATGAAGTACACAACACAAAAATCGACTTGTTCCTACTGTGGCGTTGGCTGTGGGGTATTGATCAAAAAAGACAGCAGAGGACGGATGAAAGTGGAAGGAGATCCAGATCATCCGGTCAATAAAGGCATGTTGTGCTCCAAAGGAATGAACCTACACTATGTTGTACAGGATTACAGTGATCGGCTTCGCTATCCACAAATGCGGTGGAATCGACATCATCCCATGCAACGGGTTAATTGGGATACCGCCCTGGACCGAGCAGCTGCCGTTTTCAAATCCATGATCAATAAATATGGCCCCGATAGTGTTGGTTTTTACGTTTCAGGTCAATGCCTAACCGAGGAATACTATCTCGTCAACAAACTTGCCAAAGGATTCATAGGGACCAACAATATTGATACCAATTCTAGGCTTTGTATGAGTTCTGCCGTAGTGGGTTACAAAAAGACCTTCGGCGAAGACAGCGTGCCCATTGCCTATGAAGATATCGAGCTGGCTGATTGCTTCATGATCGCAGGGGCTAATCCTGCCTGGTGCCACCCTATCCTATTCCGCAGATTGGAAAAAAGAAAAGAAGAAAACCCTGCAATAAAGGTAGTGGTAGTTGACCCACGCCGTACCCAAACTTGCTCCATCGCCGATTTGCACCTCCAGATCAAGCCAGGCACAGACGTTGTACTCTACAATGCCATCGCTCGGAGGCTCATCGAAACCAAACAGTGGGACAAGGCCTTCATTGATGAGCATACCGAATTCTTCGAAAATTATCGCCAGCTGATTATGCGCACCTCTCTCCGAAAGGCAGCAGAGCTTTGTGGAGTGAAAGTGGAGGATATTCGCCTAGCAGCTCAGTATATTGGCCAAGCTAAAGGCTTCATCTCTATGTGGGCCATGGGACTCAACCAGAGCGCTAACGGCGTAGACAAGAATTACGCACTATTGAACCTTAGCCTGATCACAGGCCAAGTGGGAAAACCAGGAAGTGGGCCATTTTCACTGACGGGGCAACCTAATGCTATGGGCGGACGAGAGGTAGGAGGAATGGCGAACCTTTTACCCGCTCATCGAGTACTTTCCAATCCACTGCACCGCCAAGAGGTTGCCGATTTCTGGAACGTACCAGATCTCCCCGCAAAACCAGGCTTAACCGCTACCCAGATGTTCGACGCCTTGGAATCGGGAAAGCTAAAAGCCATCTGGATCATTTGTACTAACCCTGTCGTCAGTTTACCCGACGCTAGAAAAGTAGAAAAGGCCTTAGAGCAAGCCAAATTTGTAGTTGTCCAAGATATCTCCAAACGATCTGACACCTTAGCCTATGCCGACCTGGTATTACCGGCCGCAGGCTGGTCTGAGAAGGAAGGTACGATGACTAATTCAGATCGAAGAATCAGCTTCGTCCCTAAGGCCATGGAGGCTCCCGGAGAAGCACTTTCAGATGCGGAAATATTATGGCGCTTTGCTCAAAAGATGGGGTATGAAGGTTTTGATTACAATAATAGCAGTGAAGTATATGACGAACATTGTCGATTGACAAAAGGGACCAATATCGACATCTCCGGTCTAAGCCACCAACGCCTTAAGGAAGAAGGTACATTCCAGTTTCCGGTTCCCTTCGATGATCATCCGGGTACCGCTCGCCTCTTTATGGACAAGAAGTTCTATACACATACGCAAAAAGCTTGGTTTAATACGCCCGCTAATATCCTACCGATCTCCGAGCCCACCAATAGCAGTTTTCCGCTCGTACTAACAACTGGTAGAATTAGAGATCAATGGCATACCATGACTCGAACGGGTAAGGTTAATAAATTACTTAAACATATCGGTACCCCATTTCTAAGCATGCATCCGATCGATGCCGCTGTCCGTGGCCTAAAGCAAGATGATTTAGCGGTGATTAATAGCCGGAGAGGGGAAGTTCGGGTGAAGATCAGTATCTCTAATATTAACCGAGAAGGGGTAGTTTTCCTTCCCATGCACTGGGGCAAAATATTGCAAAATGACTTTGGCAGGGCTAATAATCTAACTAATCCCCTGCTTGACCCCAGCTCCAAACAACCAGATTTCAAGTATAGCGCCGTGCAAGTAAAAAAGTACCAGCAGGCACCTCAAAAGGTGATAATCGTGGGGGCTGGCGCAGCGGCTTATCGATTTGTAAATACTTATCGCATGCTCAATCCAGTGGATCACTTGCAGGTCTTTTCATTGGAGCCTCACCCTTTCTATAACCGAGTGCTCTTGCCAGAATATGTCAGCGAGCATCTTAGTTGGGAGCAGTTGCAGAAGTTAAAGAAGGATCAGCTTGATGAACTTAATATTGAACTGATCCCTAGCCTGGGCATCAGCAATATCAACAAAGAGCAAAAGACCGTGACAGATGCCAATGGCGATCTATACCACTACGACAAGTTGATTCTAGCTATGGGAAGTCGGCCTTTCGTTCCTAGAGATGTCCCTCTGCAAATGCCAGGCGTCTTCACCATCCGGCACAAAGAAAATGCAGACCGCTTAAAGGACTATTTGAAAGAGACAGGACTCCCTCCCAAGGAACAGCAGGTCATGATCGTAGGTGGAGGACTATTAGGACTGGAGATCGCCGCCGCCTTAAAGAAAACCGGCATACAGATTACCTTGGTTCAAAGAGCCTCTCGCCTGATGGAGCGTCAATTGGATACGGTAGCGAGTAAGCTCCTGGCTGAAGATGTAAGTGAGCGAGGTATTCCCATTTTCTTCAATAATGAAGTAAGTACCATCTTTCAAGAGGACGATCAACATCAATTAACGATTACCCTAAAGAGTGGAAGGACCATCAGCAGTCACGCCGTAGTTTTCGCGATCGGGACTCGTCCCAATATCGAGTTGGCAAAAAATGCAGGTATCGACTGTAGCCGAGGAATTATTGTCAATGATTACTTACAAACTTCAGACCCGAACATTTTTGCAGTGGGGGAAGTGGCCGAGTTTAAACAACAACTGTATGGCATAACCGCAGCAGCGGAACAACAAGCAGATATAGCAGCGAAATTCATCAATGGAGACCTCTCTAGCATTTACCAAGGTTCCACCTTAATGAACATCCTCAAATTCGATGACCTTGATCTTTGCAGTATTGGCACCATCAACGTACCTGCAAATGATCCGTCCTACGAGGAGGTCGTATTTATGGATATTCGAGAACGGTACTACAAAAAGTGCATTATCCACAATGATCTATTGGTCGGTGCCATTCTGATGGGAGATAAAGCGGAATTTGCTGAGTATAGAAATCTAATCGAAAACCGCATAGAGCTGTCAGATAAGCGAAATGAACTGCTCAGAGTACAACAAGCCAAAGAGCCCGTAGTAGGTAGACTCGTTTGCAGTTGCAATAATGTTGGCCTGGGGAATTTGGAGAAAAAAATAAATGAAGGTTGCCACGATTTCCAGGAATTGTGCAATGCCACAGGTGCAGGATTGGGTTGTGGCAGCTGTAAGCCTGAGGTGAAAGTAATCCTACGCGAACTGAGCCGACATAGCAAACTCATCACGACCTAAATCATCCGACAAATCGCAAGACAATGGCTAGTGAATTATTGAGAATACTAATCAAAGGAGGTGTTTTATCACCAAGCGAACTCAAGCAGATCATCCATTTGATCGAAAGTAGTGGCCTGGACTACTTCCATTTTGGTTCTCGTCAAGATATTTTGTTCCCCAAAACCGAAAAACTAGAATTGGTTAAAGCGCAGTTTCCTCAGTTTAATATTGAAGAGCTAAGCAAAAAGAAATATCAAAACATTGTTTGCTCTTACGGAGCAGCTGAGATCTTCCCTAGCACGCCTTGGTTGACTGGTACTAGCTACCTATACATTCTAGAGCAGTTTCGTTACAAACCTACCTTAGAAATCAATATCTGTGATCCACAACAACGCTTGGTCCCTTTATTTACTGGCAACCTGAACTTCATTGCTTCTCCGCACGACGATTACTGGTACCTGCATCTCAATTTACCTCAATATGAAAAAGAAGATTACTATCCGGTACTGATCCACACTTGGGACATTGCTACCATAGCACAAAGTATTGAAGAACTTTACGAGGAAGCAAATAGAATTGATGACCTGTTCCATTTGGTCAATAACTCTGTGGATACCAACAACCGTACTTTCGACGAAGGCCTATCTATACCTTTTTACCCCTTCCCTTACTATGAAGGGATGAATAGGATGGGACTCGATCAATATTGGCTTGGACTGTACTGGCGAGACAATAGGTACAATTTGAGGTTCCTGAAGGCCATGTGCGACCTTTGCCTGGCTTGCAAAATCGGAAAGATCTGCATCACGCCTTGGAAGTCTTTCATTGTCAAAGGGATTCCTGCAGAACACAAAATCACCTGGGAAAAGTTTTTGGGTAAAAATGGCATTAATGTTCGTCACTCTTCTCTGGAACTCAACTGGCACCTCCCAGTCGATGATACAGATGCCTTTGAACTGAAGCGCTTCATGGTCCGCAATTTTGATCAGAATGACATCAGCACCTATGGGCTAACCTTTAGCGTTAGCAGCTATTACGGAAAAAACTTCACTTCCGTAGTCATTGTAAAGAATCCACAACCAACCATAGTGGGCGATTTTCAGGTAAGGCCTACGTACAACGTTCTGTACAGTCAGAACTTTGACCCCAACACCAGAGTATATAAAACCTATGCCCAAGATGTGGATAAGATTGATCTCCCGCCCCTCTTGATGGAATTGAGTCAGTTATATTTTGATCAGTTGGGAGAAGCTACCAAGGTCGTTAGTCATATCTCCGAAGAGATAGATCCAAAGGAAAGTGTAGAAATGGACATTTATCAGTGTCCCGCTTGTTGGACCCAATATGATAGCCTTTATGGTGATCCAGCTCAAGGTATTCCTAAAGGGACTCCTTTTGAGCAATTGCCAGAAACCTACTGCTGCCCCACCTGTGAGGCTCCCAAATTTTCCTTCCTGAGGAAAACAGGACAAGCCATATCAATAAGCACCAATCTTTAGTTTCAAACGAGGACAAAGCCAAAAACTACCCCTCCTTCTTATCTGTATCCTGACGGATCAGTAGCCCATTAAATATTAGATCATTGATCAGGTCAGCATGTTGTTCGACTTCCTTTTCGTCATAGGAGTCGACTCCAAATTGGGTTTCCATTTGGTAAGTTCTGGCAAAGAAGGTCGTGATGGCACCGAACATAAAGCTTACCAAATTTGCCGGAGGAATGTTCTTGATAGTACCTTTCTCTTGTTCCTCTCTGCGCACGGATTCATGGAAGGAATAGATGGGAATCAACAGCTCCTCTACCAGCCACTTTGAGCGTTCTGTTTTGGAGAAAACCTCCTGGACAATGATCTGTTGGAACTCCGGGTTCCGAGCTGAGATATACACAATCTGACGGTTCAATATCTTTAGGCGCTGTACTCCATCTAATTCTTTAATCAAAGGCACCAAATTCTTCAATTCCTTGAAAATTTCGCCCCCCACCAATTGCAAGGCCCTTTTCCAGATATTTTCTTTACTCTTGAAATGATAATGTAGTAATGAATCCGCCACCCCTGCCTCTTTAGCCAAGCTACTCAAACTCACCCCACCATAACCATTTTTGGCAAAACACTTCATCGCCACCCGCAGGATGTCATCTAAATTCGCGCTTTGTTTTTCGGTAGGTCGTCCAGGACTGCGCTTGGGATTTTTCTTTGTCATAGTCGCATATCTTAATTCAGGCCTGTCCTCAATGAGATCATCATTCAATATCCTCTAATGAAAGTAAGCCCAACATAGGTCTTAAGTAACCGAATTTCAATTGGGCAGTGCCAATAAAAACCCATAGTCTAATTCAACTACCCTTCCTTACACAATGTAATGAAAATGTAAAACAACACCAATTAATTGAGAACTCTCTCTAATTACTTGAGAGTTTACTAATCATTTTATATTTTTGTGTTGTTGTTATTAATAAACATCCTTAATTAGAAGGATGTGACACTCACCGATACATACGGGTTGTCCCCTTGATACCAAGTAGAAAGTTTAATAGCCAAACACCACCACAGAGGATCTACCTCTACTAACTACTTAGCCTTAACCAAATTATTGATTGAAGTTGTTCGAAATTCCAGGAATTTTTTCAGGGGTAATTTCGAACGACTTCTCCGCCAAAATCCAATAGATGACAGCGATAGACCTGCAAAAAATATCTCCCAAGAACCTCAAATCAAACGTATTACAAGATTTCGAATGGGCTTGTTTAAGTCGTGAAATCAGCGGGACAACGAGAAAGGAGGTCCTTTCCGGGAAAGCCAAGTTTGGTTTAGGTAGTGCCGGAAAAGAAATTCCACAGCTAGCGATGGCAAGGGCTTTCCAAAAGGGAGATTTTTATTCAGGGTATTATCGCGATCAGACCTTCATGCTTGCCAAGGAACTGGCCAATGCCCAACAATTGTTTACTGCCTTGTACGCCGATACTCAAAATGACATCTACTCCGGTGGCCGTCAAATGAATAATCATTTCAGTACTCCGCTAGTTGATGAGGCCGGCAATTGGCTTGCTCTTAAAGACCTATATAACGTGGCAAGTTCTCTGTCACCGTTAGCGGGGCAGATCCCACATGCCTTAGGTTTAGCACTCGCTTCAAAGACCTATAAGGAAAACCAAAGCCTTCATCAATCTGATTTCTCTCGCCAGGGGCAAGAAGTAAGTTTCTGTACACTTGGTGATGCTACCACTTCTGAAGGCGTTTTCTTTGAAGCAGTGAATGCCGCAGGGGTGATGCAGGTCCCAATCGCTTTTGTCATTTTTGATGATGGTTATGGCATTTCAGTTCCCGCTAAATACCAAACTACGAAGGAAAACATTTCGACCGTACTGGAGGGGTTCCGCTATGATGAATCAGGTACTGGCCTCGACATCTATACGCTAGAAGCCTGGAATTATGAAAAGCTTTGTCTAGTTTTTGAACAGGGCATCAGAAAGATTAGAGAAACCCATATCCCGGCCCTATTTCATATTCGAGAATGCACCCAACCCTTTGGCCACTCCACTTCTGGTTCTCATCAACGCTACAAATCAAAGGAACGCCTGAATTGGGAAAAAGAGATGGACGGCATAACGCATATGGAGAACTGGATTCTAACCAATGCCTTAGCCACTCCAGAAGAATTAGATGCCATCAAAATCAAGGTTAAAGACCAGGTCAAGGAAGGTAAGAAGAAAGCTTGGACAGCCTTTATCACTCCTAACTCCGCAGAACTCAAGCAGATCAGAGATATATACCAGACTATTCTTCAATATACATCGGAAAAAGAAGGGGCACTGGCAATCAACAGAGACTTAGAAGAATTAATGGATCCCGTGCTAAGTGAATTATTGAGGAGTGCAAGAAAAATGCAGCGACTCATCCGCAAGGAAGAGCACGCTGGCAAAACAACTCTCCTCGACTGGATCACGGCGAAGCAACAAGAGCTAAAACGGAGATACCATCCCCATCTATACAGTGAAACCGACAAATCAGCCTTAAAGGTACCGGTAATTCCTGCAGTATATGAGGAGGATGCGCCAGTGAAAAATGGGTTTGAAATCCTGAATACCTTCTTTGATCAAACTTTATCTGCCTATGATGAGGTGTTTGCCTTCGGGGAAGATGTTGGTAAAATTGGAGATGTAAATCAGGCTTTTGCTGGACTACAAGCTAAGTATGGAGAAGAACGCGTATTTGATACAGGTATTAGAGAATGGACAATAGTAGGTCAGGCAATAGGCATGGCTATGCGAGGCCTTCGCCCGATTGCTGAGATTCAGTACTTGGATTACTTAGCCTATGCTTTTTCTGCGCTTACAGATGATCTAGCTACTTTAAGATACCGAACCAACGGTCAACAGATATCCCCAGCTATTATTCGGACCCGAGGCCATCGCCTGGAAGGAATTTGGCATACCGGCTCACCAATGGGAATGCTGATTCAGTCTATGCGAGGTATCCATCTATTGGTTCCTCGAAATATGACACAGGCAGCCGGGATGTACAATACCATGCTCCAATCGGATGATCCT
>CAJXPD010000190.1 GCA_913057785.1 uncultured Lewinella sp.
CGAAGGGGAACGGATGGTGCTTTTCCTTGTCGCAGCTCACCATTTAGATTGCGGCGGGCCGGTTCTTTGATCGTCAAAACCAATAGGGCGATTAGCAAGCCAGGGAGTCCTAAGACAATGAAGACAAACTGCCAGGGCTTAACAGCACCAATTAGGGGCAATACCAAAGAATCTACGTCTTGCGTGTATCCGATAATCCATCCCCCTAGCAAGTAAGCCATACTTGCTCCAATAAAGATCCCCATGCTATAAAAGCCAATAGCAGTGGCCCGTTTCTCTTTTGGGAAATAGTCCGTGATGATGGAATAGGCAGCGGGACTCAAGGTCGCCTCTCCAATTCCTACGCCGATTCGCGCCAAAAAGAACTGGCCAAAACTTCGGACCATTCCACCAAGCGCCGTCATAATACTCCAAACCGCTATCCCTATGCTGATGATGTTACGGCGATTTCTGCTATCCACCATTCTACCGATTGGCAACCCCATGAGCGTGTAGAATAACGCAAAGCTCATCCCGATAAGGAGGCTCATTTGGGTGTCAGTGATCTGAAAATCAGCCTTAATAGGTTCTACCAATAGTGCTAATATCTGTCGATCAATAAAAGACGAGATATAGGCTAAAGTCAGTATGCTCACCACATACCAGGCATAACCTTGATTAGGATATTTTGCAGCAGTATCTATCGGCATAGGTCTCGCAAGTTCGGAGTAAGATAGGAAAAATTCTTACTGAAGATTATGACGGTAGGCAAGGGCCTAGTTTGCAGACTCAGATTCTTGGAGACTATCACTTCCCAATTCCAGTTTTTTTCCCATGTATACCAAAGCAGTACCATCCTCGATGGCCATTTCCTCTGGCTTGGAGGTGAGTATTTGAAGTTGCCCTCCAGGGTCCTTAATAAAGACGGGGATCGCATGCTCCTCCCAATGTAACTTGGCCAGTAAACTCTTTAGGAAATCAGCATTGGGAATCTCAATTTCGTGGATAAACGGAAAGTCTCGAGCTACCTCATTGAGATTAAGAAAATCATCTCGGTAGGAGAAAAGGCCAGTCTCTGGTGCAACGGTTGTATCCTCCATGAGCTCTTCTGGGGTAATTAAGCGGAAGGTGCCATTTTCCCCAAAGACATGTTCATAGTGTTTGACAGCATAGTCATTCACTTGCGGGCTAGCGGTCATTGCAATCAAATAGCCCATATCGACTAATTCCATATGCTCATTGAGATCATCATTGTAGATATTGGAATTGAAAGCTTCTAGTCCCAATCCTTTGGCCTTTTGAATGTTGGCCTCATTGCTGTCTACCAAAACTACGTGCCGGCCACTTTCGTGCAGGTACTTACCGATTACCCTGGAAGCGCGAGCAGCCCCGATAATCAATATTCCATCTGAAGCCTCCTGTATCACATTTAGCAGCCTGGCCACCAAACGAGCAGTCGTTGCATTGAGCAATACCGTTCCGAGCACGATCATAAATACTAAAGGGGTAATATATTCTGCCCCTTCTACTCCACTTTGCGTCAGTTTTATACCAAACAAGGAAGCAATCCCTGCGGCTACGATTCCTCTCGGTCCCACCCAGGAGATAAATAGCTTTTCATTTGTCTCCAATTCTGATTTTCTGGTGCTGAGAAAGATGCTGACCGGACGCAAAAAGAAAGCTACAAAGGCCAAAAGCCCCATGCCTCGCCAATCCTGAAAAATGAGAGCAAGATCTTCCAGTTCGATATTCGCGGCAAGAAGTATGAAGAGAATAGAAATCAATAAAACACTCAATGATTCCTTAAAATATAGGATGTCATTTAAGCGTGGAAAGTCCAGGTTCCCCATTACCATACCCATCACAACTACGGACAATAGGCCGGATTCATGCGCGATAAAATCAGAAAATACGAAGACTCCCAAAACAGCAGCAAGCGTAAATACATTTAAGAGGTAATGTGGAATAAGTTCGCGCTTTATCAGTTGATACAAACCCAAAGCGGCTAGTGTCCCCAGAGCTAAGCCAATAAGAATAATTTGACTAAAGGTAACCAAGGCATGGGAAGTGAAGGCCACACCTCCATCGGAAGTTTGTACAAATTCAAACACCAATACCGCCACCAATGCTCCAATGGGATCAATCAAAATGCCTTCCCATTTCAAGACGGTGGCAACATTACGCGTTAATGGAACATTCTGTAGAATAGGAGCGATAACGGTTGGCCCCGTTACAATAATTAAGGCGCCAAATAGAAAGGAGATCGGCCAACTCAATCCGATAATATAGTGAGCACCCAATCCCGCACCAATAAAGGTGACTAGCGATCCGAGGGTAATGAGTTGCAGTACCAGTGGTCCCACCTCCGCTAACTCTCGTCGCTTCAAAGTGAGTCCTCCCTCAAATAGGATAACACCAATGGCAAGAGACACGAAATAGAATAGGGATTCCCCGGGAAACAAACCACGCTGAAGCGCCTGATCAAAAATCGGTTCTAACCATTTCGTGCCATCGGCTCGCACCAAGCTAGACAGGGGCCCGACAAGTAGGCCGATAATGATGAGTGGCAGGATAGCTGGAACTTTAATACGCCATGCCAGCCATTGTGCAAAAATGCCTAAAATGATTATTCCCGCCAGTAAATCCATAGTCTGTAATAATAAGGGTTCTCTTAGTTTATTTCGGTAGCATAAACAACCAACTTAACCGCCGGTCATCAACTCTTTCTTACATAGAATGTCATGGCCCAATACGGCTGACATCGCATGTTGCAGGTAATCGATCCGAATCTCAGCTGCCTTCTTATTGAATCGATCAATGGCGAATTTAGATTCAGTACTATTGGTAGTATCCTTCTTTACCGTCGACAAGGGGATTCCACCCGCTAGTTTACCTTCCTTTATTTGACTGTCCCGTAAGAATTCAACTGCTTCCAGGATCGATTTTTTCGTATCTGCTGTTCTCTTACTATCTGGCGCCAAATAAGGCAAAATAGCAGTAAGGCCTTCAATTCTCGTAGCCGTTGGAGTAGTGCCATGATCGTTGGTGAAGCTTCCTTTGACAGAACTACTTTCATATTCTACCAGTAGGCGATCTACTAGCCACTTACTATAGTCCAGCAAATAAGTGTAGGACGTCAAATCCTTACCTTCGGCCTCCAGAATATCAAATAGCTTAGCGATTGCAATCAAATCCCAATGATCAATCGGTTTTTCAGCCATTTCGGCTTGGTTCTTGGCAGGGACGCTAACCGCTTTGATAGCACCTTCGAGCCACTTATCTTGAGGATCTCGCTCATACAAAAAGCATAGTCCAAGCGCGGATTCAGCGGGATAATACTGGTACTTCGCAAAATCAACTCGACCTGCTCTCTCATGGTAGCTATTGTAGAATTGGCCATCCTCCTCCTGCATGTAGAGCAGAAAATCCCCCAGCTGCTGCACTTTCTTCCGCGGGTATTCTACTAAACCAATTTTTTCGCCAATCATCCAGGCCACAAGGGCCAGGCCAGTTGCCCCAATCTTGGCTTTTGCAAACGAATCCTCATAAAAATTCTCACCAGGTACTGACCAAATGGCTAATGTCTTGGTATCCCCAATGGGCAGTACATTGGTTTCCCACATATAATCACTCGCTTTTATCCAGACATCATCAAATTCCCGATCTCCAGCATGTTCTATATAGGCCGCGAAGCTATACAGTGCTCCGGCGTGCCGTACCACATTGTAAATGCCATTATCATTGCTTGTCCCTTCAGGGTTGATAATGTACTCAAAACGGCCACTAGGACGTTGGTGCCGTTCAAAATAAGCAGCGGCGGTTTTTAGGAATATTCCATTAGCCTCTACTTCAGTCCCTTCTGCTCTAACAGGGACAGTTTTTGTTTCGGTTGTAATGGGCTCAGATTCCTTTTGATCCGGCTTACAACTACTGATAACAATTAGAAAAGAGAAAAGGATAAAATTGAGGAATTGAAATCTCAAGGTACTACTTATCGTTTGGATTTGCATTCAAAACTTTTTGTGAGGAAATTAGTTCTAAGTTTACTGCAAAAAAAGCAATCACAACGATTTTTTGCGGTTGAAGCGCCATAAAAAAAAAGATCATGAAGAAAGTGCTAATAGCTGGTGGAACAGGTCTGATCGGAAGTCGCTTGAGCTCCTTACTAACAGCGGGTGGATATGAGGTAGCTCATTTAAGCCGAAAGATCGGTGGGAATCCCAAATACCCCACTTACCATTGGGATCCAATGAAGGGCTTAATTGATCAAGATATTGTCTCACAGGTCGACTATGTAATAAACTTGGCAGGAGCAGGTATTGCCGATGCCAGATGGACTTCAGCGCGCAAGCAACTAATCATCGATAGTCGAGTCAGAGGCAACGACTTGCTATTGAGTGCTTTTCAAGAACTGGCTAAGCCTCCCAGCGCTTTTATTTCTGGTGCAGCAATAGGCTTTTATGGAGATAGAGGTGAGCAGGAAGTAACCGAAGAAGATGGACCGGGAATGGGGTTTCTTTCGGAGAGTTGCGTCGCCTGGGAAAAAAGTATCGAGCAGATTCGCAATAAGACCAATATTAGAACGGTAGTCATTCGCATTGGCCTCGTGTTGTCAACCCAAGGAGGAGCTTTGGAAAAAATGCTTTTGCCCTTGCATGCCTTCACGAGCACCTACTTCGGAAATGGACAGCAGTGGTATTCCTGGATTCATCTAGACGACATATGTCGTCAATTTATTTTCGCTATCGAGCAAGAAAAAATGGAGGGAATCTATAATGGCGTAGCACCAAACCCAGCCAGAAATAAGACAATAGCTAAGGTGCTGCCTAGGGCAAAGGGCGTGTCTGCAGCGGTCGTACCGGCTCCGAGATTGGCGCTTCGACTGGCCATGGGAGAAATGGCCGATGCCGTTTTAACAGGTACTAAGGTCTCCGCTGCAAAAATCCAAGAGGCTGGATTTCAATTCGAACACCCCGACTTGGAAGCAGCATTGAAGCATTTGATCAGCAACAACCTTTAAAATTGTAGACTTCCGAAGTCTTGGAGACTTCGGAAGTCTACAATTTCTAGTCTTTGAACACCTCAATCCCGTGATTCTCAACTACGAGATCAGTGAACTTACCTTTGAAACGTGTGGCTTTCACAATGTGATTATCGATCCAATGATAGTTTCCTCCACGGGGTTTTCCCATTAAGAGGGCGTGATACTTGAAGGAATGCTTATGTAGCCATTTTTCTGTCACTTCTCGGTGCTCTTCCGTCCTAGAGGTAAAGAAAGTTATAATGTGGCCTTCATCATACCATTTATTGAGGATCTTCAAGGCATCCGGGTAAGGTAAGGTAGTGAGCATTCGCTCTGGCTCCTCATTGGGTATATCGTCGCACACGGTCCCGTCGATATCGATCAAAAAATTCTTAACATTGTTCGGGAGGATGGGACTAATAGCCTCGCCCTTCTCATTGTAAGCTGACTGCAGCTCGTGATTTTTTTTATCTTCCATGGAAAAAGATTTTTCGGCTCTCTTAGTGTAATCTAGTGCAAAGACGAAATGCCCTTATACTAATCAACACTCTATTTTGATTAACCTGTGCAATGAACACGACGGGTATTCTCCCGTCATCCAACAGATCTACATCGAGCTCCTACACACTTAATAAAAATAGAAGGCGTCTTTCTAGAGAATGATCTTCTTGATAAACGCTGTTTTTGTAATGAGGTTTTATAAGATTGGACGTTTGGTCTTTCGCTCTTTCTTAGATAGATGGTTAGTGGTGCAAAAATAGGAATAAAATTGATATTCCGCTTCCTAATGGCATCCTTGGGTGCGAGGATTTACAGTTTTTCTAGTTAGGTTGGTTCTGGTGCATCTTGATCTTGTGCTACTCGAATGCGATATAGCCAGTTGGATCTACCGATTTTCCTTTGTACCAAAGTTCAAAATGTAAATGTGGCCCATTAGATAGTGTACCTGTATTTCCTATAATGGCCACAGCCTCCCCTGCCTTCACATAGCTTCCGGCGGGTTTGAGAAGGGAAGAGTTATGCTTGTAAAAAGTAATCGTATTGTTGGAGTGTTGAATACCGATCGTGTTGCCGGTCTCCAAAGTCCAATCGGAGAGAAAGACATAGCCATCCATCGCTGCTTGTATCGCCGTATTCTTGGGAGCAAGTACATCGATCCCGTAATGATCTTTTTCCGGAGCATATTTGGCACTAATCGTACCTCGTAAGGGAGGTGTAAAGTACATTTGCTCTAAGGGAATATCTCTTGGAGATAAATTTGAGGCTCGATCTTCTTGTGTTTCGCTTTCTGCATTGGAGCCGGCTCCCTCACGTTGCAATTGATCCAGAATTGGTGCCCTCTGAATTTCCGTAATCGTATCCATCTTCTTCTCTTCCTCCTGCGGCAATTCTTGCTCGGTCTCAACATCTCCGACCAGTATCTTGCGGAAGTTTTCGCTATACCTTCTATGATTGGCCAGTTCACGCTCCATCTGATCCATCTGCAAGTATAGCTCTCGCATCTCCTTGTCCTGCTGAACAGAACCATAACCTGGCAAGTATTTCTTGAGCGGAGTGGCTGCAATCAACAAGAAAACCACAATAGCCATCACCACTAGTAAACTGCTGAACAATACATATACATTCAGCAAAGACAAACGGTAAGAGCTCACCTCCTCGAAAGTGTCGTCATTCATCACGACCAATCGATAGGTATTCTTTAGCCGTTCCTTAAAATTTTCCCATCTGCTCCCTTGTTCGGTTTCTTGCGCCATAAGGTTTTTTTGTGCAACCGGATTGTTAATAATGCGTTGAAATATAATAATTATATACGTTCTCCGGTTTGTTTATAGTATGCTGACCGCAGCATAAACAATGAATTGTGCCCGGCCTTCAATCGGTTTTTATGTTTTTTCCAGATCTATTTAGGTTGAAAAGCCTAAATTTGCTCGCATTGAAAGCATCTTGGTGCAAAAATAACAATACTAAACGAGAGCATTTGATACCATATGCTAATTTTGTGAGAAGGGACGACAAAATCGATGAAACAGCGGTCTGTAGCTAGAACGAGAATCTTGCCATTCCTATTCCCTCCCAAAATCTGTATTTGGTCAAACTAACGAAAACTTTTTGCCTTGAAACAGCTAAAGAAAGTAGGCTTTATACTCATGACCCTTTTGGTCGTGTCAGCTTGTACTACACAGAAGAAGAAAGGAGAATTATCCGCCCTAGGTAAACTTTACCATAATACGACGGCCAAATACAATGGCTACTTCAATGCTAGAGAGTTGATGCAAGAGACCTTCGTTTCTCTTGACAACCAGCATCAGGACAACTACAATAAGATTCTTCCCGTATTTGCTTATACCGAAGCGGATAACCCACAAGCAGTAGCAGGTGACCTGGATCTTGCGATGGAAAAAGTGTCGATCGTGATCAATCTACACCGTCAGAGTGTTTGGACGGATGATTGCTATTTGATCATTGGACAAGCGCAGTTCTTGAAAAAGGACTATGAATCTGCTGAAGAAACCTTGCGATACCTAATCAATGAGTATTCGCCACGGAAGATGCAGGAGGCTAAAGAAAAGTCCCAAAGCGCAAAGAAAAAACGAAAGTCCAGAACCAAAAAGTCGAAGAAATCTGTAAAGATTGAAAAAACGGGTAATTCTAAGCGGGACCGTAAACGCTATAACCGAGAGGTAAAGAAAAACAAGAAGAAAAAGGAGCGAGAAGCGAAAAAGAACCGCAAGAAAGGAAAGAAAAATAGCCGTAAAAAGAAAAAATCCGATACCCCTCGAAAACCTAAGGAGGATAAGAAAGAAACCAGCATAGCGGATGCAAAGAAAGAGGAGGCAGCGGAAAAGGATAAGAAAGAGGAAGACGTACCCGCCCCAATTCCTACCTCCATCAGTATTTCTGACTCAGATGGTGAGGTAGAAGGTGATCCAGAAAGCTACTTCCTGAAGCATCGCCCTGCTTACCAGGAAGGTGTACTTTGGCTAGCTAAGACACTGGTTGCCAGAGATAATTACGATGCCGCTACGCGATTCATGTCTCAATTGGAGCGCAGTCCACAAACTTTCAAGGATATCAAGAGTGAGTTAGCGGCACTGCAAGCTCATTACTATATCGTACGTAAAGATTACGGGCAGGCCATCCCGCAATTAGATGCGGCAATTGAAGAGGCCCCGAAGAGAGCCCTAAAGGCCAGATATGCTTTCATCAAAGCCCAGATTCACCAGAAACTAGGCCAAGCAGATGAAGCTTTTGCTGCCTTTGAACAAAGTCTAAAGTTCCGTCCCGCTTATGAGATGGAATTCAGTGCCCGCTTAAATATGGCACAAAATTCATGGCTTTCCGGGAGAGGGACAGCGGATGAGGCGAAGAAGAATTTGAACAAGATGCTGAAAGACCCTAAAAACTTGGCATTTAAAGATCAATTGTACTACGCCTTGGGACAAATTGCTTTGAAAGAAGGAAACAAAGAAGAAGCGATCCAGTTTTTGACCCAATCCCTAAAGAGTAGCCGACAAAATCAGGCGCAAAGAGCCGAGTCCTACTTGACTTTAGCGGGATTGTATTTCGAAGGAGAAAACTTTGTGAAGGCCAAATCGTATTACGATTCTACCATGCAAGTGATGCCTCCGACCGATGAGCGCTTCGCCGATGTCCAGTCTTTTAGCAATAGTCTTACTCAAATTGCGCTGCATCTACAAACCATTGAGCTGCAAGATAGCTTGTTGGCCATTGCCCAACTGAGCGATAAAGAAAAACAAGAACTTGCTCTTAGTATTAAGAAGGAGCAAGACGAAATCAAGCGCCAGCAAGCCTTGGCTAAGGCCAACCAAGCCAACAACAATAAGCCGCAAATTGGAAGATCTTCCGCAGCTCGAGGGCTGAAAGCCAGTTCCTTCTTTGCTTATAACGAAAAGGCCACAAGAAGAGGTCAAAAGGAATTTTCACGCGTCTGGGGGGATCGAACACTTGAAGACGATTGGCGAAGATCTGCCAGGAATAGTAGTGGTAGCTTCGATCAAGATATTGCCACCGATGAAAATCTGGACGCTCCGACCTTGGAAGATGCAGACTTGGACAAGCTGTTGCAAGGCGTTCCAAAATCTAAGAATGAGATTGAAACGGCTCATTTGAAGATCCGGGAGGCTATGTACAATCTAGGTTCACTGTACCGCGAACGCTTGGAGCGCAACGATAAGTCAGTCGAAATTCTGGAACAGTTGAACCAGCGTTATCCCGGTAGCAACTACGAGTTAGACTCTTGGTATGTGATGCATATTGCCTACAAGGACCTGAACAATCAGCCAAAGGCTAAAGAATATTTTGATAAGATTGTCAACAAATATCCGACTACAAACTATGCTAAGATCCTACAAGATCCCAACTTCACCAAGAACTATCTGGATGAAGAACGTCGTTTGAATCTTCAATATGATCAGATCTATGGTCTGTTCTCAGAAGGTAAATATCAGGATGCCTACAATCGATCTCAACAAGCCTTTATCAAGCTGCTGGGTAAACATAAACTCAAGCCAAAATACGCTTTGCTGATGGCTATGTGTGTTGGTAATACCAAAGGAAAGGATGCCTACATTTCCGATCTCAAGAAGGTGATCTCTTCTTACCCGAATACGGATGAACAGAAGCGGGCCAAGGAGATTTTGCGGTTTCTAGGAGGTGCTATGGCTCAATTGCCGGGTCAAACTGGTGGTGCCAATTCAGGTGGATTTAAATTCAATGAAAAGGATCTGCATTACATCATCGTTGTGTTCAATGAAAATGTCAAATTGAACGACAACAAGATTGTCATTGCCGACTATAACCAGAAGTATCATAAGTTGGATCGCATTCGAATCACGAATATTTACCTAGGTCCAAAAAATGAAACGCCAGTATTAGTAATGCGTCGATTCAAGAACAAAGATGCTGCTATGCGTTACTATGATGGGGTCCAGAAAAACCTTGGCGATTTCCTTGACTCGAATAAGATTGATTATGACATTCTGCCGATCAGCCAAGGCAACTACCGCCAGGTTTTAAGAGCCAAGACGCTCAATGGCTATAAAGAATTCTTCGAGCTCAACTACTAAGCTACGTAGCTTTACAAGATAGCGAGGCCTCAGGAAAGATTGATTTCCTGAGGCCTTGTTGATTTATACGGTATTAATTTTTCCATTTTCTGGTTGATTCTATATTGATCAAAGCGACCATTCGCTACCTTCGTAGCGATTATAAGACCATTCAGTTTAGTTCCAAAACCAAGAGAAAATGCGTCAATTCTTACTTTCGATCTGCTTATTGGCCCTAGTTTCATGTCAAAGCAGCCGCACTGCCCTTAATACCACCCAGCAAAATATTGAATTCACCATTTTACAGATAAATGATGTGTATGAAATTTCCCCATTGGAAGGGGGCAAGGCCGGAGGCCTAGCTCGCGTAGCTACCGTTAAAAAACAGCTACTCGCCGAAAACCCAAATACAATCGCGGTGCTAGCAGGCGACTTCCTCAGCCCCTCCTTCATTGGTACATTGAAAGACGAGGCTGGAGAAAGAATTGCCGGGATGCAAATGGTGGAGACCTTAAACGCCATGGGGCTTGATTACGCCACTTTCGGTAATCATGAGTTTGACCTCAGCGATCCAGCTGTTTTGCAAAAAAGAATAGATGCCAGTCAATTTGAATATACGACCTGTAATGCCCTTCGCATTAATGGCGATAAGAAAGAACCCTTCACCCAAAAGATCAATGGGGTAGACCGTCCCATCCCTTCTTACCTCATCCGAGAGTTCTCTAATGGTAAGGGGCAAAGCCTAAAAGTGGGCTTTATCGGTGTGGTCCTGCCCTTTGCCCGGCAAGATTATTTGCATTATGAAGATGTGACCGAAAGCTTCCGCAGCACCTACAATGAGGTAAAGGATAAAGCAGATATTGTGGTTGGCATCACGCACCTCGACGTAGTGGAGGATCGGCAGCTAGCAGCAGATGTACCGGGTGTGGCGCTCTTTATTGGAGGGCACGATCATACAGAGATGAATCACTATGTCGAAAGAACGGTGATCACAAAAGCAGATGCCAATGCTAAAACGGCCTACATTCACCGGTTTACCTACAATCCACCTTCCAAAATGGTGCAAATCCAATCGAGCGTAAAGAAGATTGATGACTCCATAGCTGATGAGCCAAGTACTCAAAAGGTAGTGGACAAATGGCAATCGAAGGTGGATCAACTGATGAGCGAAATGGGGTTTGATCCCAACCGCAAAGTGCTCCAGCTGAGTCAGCCACTGATTTGCAAAGAAGCCTTGGTACGAACACAACCTACTAACTATGGCCAACTCACTGCGCTGGCCATGTCGGCAGCCATTCCTGGTGCGGACGTTTACCTCTTGAATAGTGGGTCCATGCGTTTGGATGATAACCTCAGTAATGTCGTGACGGAATATGATGTACTACGTACATTCCCTTTCGGCGGATCCATTGTCAAAATGCAGATCCCAGGTATTCGCCTACAACAACTCCTGGATACCGGTCTAAAAACAAATATTGGAGACGGTGGATACCTGCAACAGATTCGAGCCGTAGCCAGTTCAGGCGGGTACTTGATCAGCGGTAAGGAACTGGAAAAAGAAAAAATGTACACCATTGTGCTACCCCAATTCCTAGCAAAGGGTAGAGAACAGAACCTCGAATTCTTAGGGGAATATACTTTTCAAGAGACCGCAGAATTGGATATGTACGATAGCAAAGTGACGAATGATATCCGCAATATCGTGATTGCCTATTTCAAGCAATTGAAGCAATACTAGGGTAGTCAACTTTTTGAAGTCATAGGCTGTTCTTGAAAATGATTTGAAGATGGAACTGATCAATATTGGAGCAAAAAGTCGAATTAGATCATGAAAGAAGCAAAGTTTAAAACCAACATAAATTGCGGCAATTGTGTACGTGCCGTGACAGGCTTTTTAGCAGATGTCAAAGGTATTAGCCATTGGGAGGTGAATACAGATGATCCCAATAAGATTCTAGTCGTGCAGGGAGAGACTGTAGATATCCAAGGAGTGCAAGCAGCAGTAGAAGATGCTGGTTTTGATATTGAACTGCTGCCAGAAAGCTAGTGTTGTATTGAGTCCGTTTGAAATACATATTGATCCATAAACTAACTGAGCTGAGGATGCTCCCAATCCATGTCTCTCCTTTTTGCCTACTGCTTTTACTCTTGGTCTGCCTAAGTTGTGCACCTACAAGCAGGAGCGAAGAACAGTGGAATCAGGAAAAGCTACAGGAGGCCAAAGCCTATGCAGCGGAGATTGGCACCTTTGCTCTAGTAATCCAAGAGGGGGGAGAGCTTGTGGCAACATTTGGGGAAGTGGATTCCTTGAGTCGAATACATTCCGTACGAAAAGCATTTCTTAGCGCATTAGTGTTTCAACATTTAGATAAGATTAGCTTAACGGCTACCTTGAAGGATCTTAGCATTCAAGATGCCCCCCTTCCATTGACTCCTCTACAAGAAAGCACACAGGTCATCCATCTATTGAAAAGCACCTCGGGGATTAACCACCCGGCGGTCTCTCAGGTTGGGTCCATGCAGAAGAATCGAGATCAATTGTTGGGTGATAAGGAAAATATCCCTGGCACTAAATGGGCCTATAACAATTGGGATTACAATGCACTTACCACCATTTTTGAACAGGAAACTGGATTGACAGTTGAAGATGCCTTTCGCATTGGACTTGCGGAGCCATTAGGTATAGAAGACTTTGACGTTTTTTACCGTAGTGACTCAACAATGTCCATACACCCAAAGGCTGGCTTCAGGCTTTCCGCCAGAGCCATGGCCAAATTCGGCCAACTTTTTCTGCAGCAAGGGAAATGGGGAGAACAGCAGTTGATTCCGGTGGAATGGATCGAGAAGATCACTACGGACTACACCCCCACGATTAACCAAAGCAATGAACGTATGGGGCACGGCTATTTATGGTGGATTCCCGCCGAGGATTTTGCGGGAGGGCTCCCTAAAGGAAGTTTCGTAGCCACTGGCGCCTGGGGGCAGCGGATCTTAGTCATACCGACCTGGAATCTCGTCATAGCTCATAAAACCATGACTGAGATTCCAACTAAACAACGTACGAAGGTCACCCGTAGTGAATTCGAAGAGCTAGTCCGTATAATCGCCCAAGCCAGACAGTCATTCAACTAGTCACCGCTTCTCTAACCCCGTTTAACATTACGCATTAAAAATTCATCATTACAATGGAATACAGAATACTCGGAAAGACCGGCTTCAACGTATCTAGCATTTCACTAGGCACCTGGCAAGTAGGCGGAAAATGGGGAAGTGGCTTTGATCACAAAAATGCCTCGAAGATCCTACATGCTGCAGCTGATGCGGGGGTCAACTTCATCGATACAGCTGATGTCTATGAAGCAGGGGAGAGCGAAAAGGCAGTAGGTAAACTCGTAAAGGAAAGATCGGAGCGCATTTACGTGGCTACAAAGTGTGGCCGTCAATTAAACCCGCATGTCAGTGAATCCTACACACCTGCGGCACTCCGAAAATTCGTAGAAGATAGCCTGAGCAGAATGGGACTAGAAAGGCTGGATTTGATTCAGCTGCATTGTCCTCCAACGGAAGTCTATTATCGTCCGGAGATCTTTGAACTATTTGATCGATTAAAAGAGGAAGGCAAGATCCTGCATTTAGGAGTCAGTGTCGAAAAAGTGGAGGAAGCCATGAAAGCCATAGAATTCTCGAATGTTGCTAGTGTACAAATCATTTTTAATCTATTTCGACAGCGACCATCAGCCTTATTCTTTAAGCTGGCTAGAGCTACTAATGTCGGTATTATTGTGCGTGTACCGCTAGCGAGCGGCTTGCTAACCGGCCTTTATTCTTCCCAAACCGAATTTGCCGAAGGTGACCATCGGTTCTTTAACCGACAAGGAGCGGCCTTCGATAGAGGAGAAACTTTTTCAGGTATTCCCTATGAGTTGGGACTGGAGGCTGTAGATAGATTGAAGCAACTATTCCCAAATACAGAAAATTTAGCACCCTTGGCTTTACAATGGATACTCCAATTCCCTCAGGTAAGCTGCATCATCCCTGGAGCTTCGAAACTACCTCAGGTGCATTCAAATTTAAGCACCTTTGAACTACCCACTTTACAATTGGAGCAAATCCACGCCATGAATGAGATATATGAAGAGTTGATTCAACCCGAAGTGCATCACTTGTGGTAGGAAACATTACAGTTTTAGTGTAACGGTTTGGACGAATGCATCTTGAATCCGAGCACAAGATGCATTTCGTGGTGGATCAGGTTTATTAGGACTGTTAGTAAGTTTAAATTCGTTCATGCGATTAATCTTAAAAAGAACGTTATATTGAGGTAGGCTCACACTTGCCCCCTCATCCCCGGAATAGCACTACGAACAAAAGACTGCACCTATCTCTGCCACCGAAGGGCTTTACAACAAATGAACTCCTACGTGCCCCGTCACCCTCGCGAACCTGAAGGTTCTCGATAAAAAGATGCCCAATGAACTCCAAAAGTAGCTTAACGAGCATAGAAGAACAGCTTCCAGAGAAATACGAACATCTAGTTTCCGAACGACAATACTTTCGAGTCTTGGCCTATATCTGCCGATATTTCGAGGAAAAGGATTATTCCCTGACAGAAATAACGGAAGGAAGCCTGATCATTCTCGAAGAGGAGGAGACGATGGATATCAGCCTAGATAACCTGATCAAACGACTCTCTAGCCGTGGAGAAGAAAATTGGAAACAGGATATTTACACCTATTTTGATCAGTTACTGGAAGACACCAATACAGAAGAGCTATTCCGCAATTTTGAGCTAGCCAAAGAGTATCTCACCTTACGCTTGTATGGGGATCAAATCGATACGCATTCGGAGCAAGATGCCTTAGTCTTTCGACAAGATCTAGCCGGCACTTATTCCGTTCTTTCTCTCGACTTACCGTCAAAGTTTCAAGTCATTCTAAAGTCGGAGATTGAAGATTGGTCGGTCGATGAAGACACGCTCTTCCAAATAGCGCTGCAGAATGCCAATCGACAAGAAGTGGAGACGGCACATGGGTATTGGGAAGAAACCGAGATTCTGGCGATCATTAGCAATGAGTACGCCGCTATCAAGCTATTGGAACTGGAGGATAATTTCAGTGAAAGCGTGGGAGAGCATGGCGCCTTGATTGCTGTACCGACTAAGGGAACGGTTTTCATCCACCCCGTACGTAGCATAGATGCTAACCTAAATGAGGCACTCAGCTTAATTATTCGGCAAGGAAATCTGATCTATGAATCGGACCCAGGTCCCATCACACGCAACCTGTTTTGGTACCACGATGGCCAATTTCACGCCTTCGATATGCAAATGAAGGAGGAAGGGCTTTCCTATCAGTTACCGGAAGCAATGCAGGATTATCTAGATGAACACGAAGAAAACTAAAGTATTGCCACTTAGGCAGACACAGTAGCTGCTACCGCTTCCACCTTAACAGGAACTCCATTAAAGGCTGCATTTCCAGTCAATAGATCGATTCGATGTTCGTCGGTGAGATCATTCAAGCTTTGTCCGGGGTGCTCAGCCGCCACACGCAAGCCAATTCCTTGGCGGTTATGTCCCCAGCCATGCGGGATGCTGATTACGCCTGGCATGATCTCATCCGAGAGTTCTGCCTTGATCTCTAACTCCCCTACCCTAGAACTCACCTTGGCCAGCTCACCATCTTGAATTCCCAATCGTTCACCATCCGCAGGATGAAGAAGCATCGTACAACGATCTCGGCCTTTCACCAACCGATGAGAGTTATGCATCCAGGAATTATTGGAGCGCAAATGACGCCGGCCGATGAGGCGCATAGGGAATTGTGTCTGTTCTTGATATTCTACTAGAGATAAGCGCTTGCAGTCCTCTAAGAAACAATCCGGTGCTAACTGAATGCGGCTATCTCCCGTCATCAAGCGATCGGGCATACAGGATTGTAGCGGACCGAGGTCAACTCCATGGGGATTATCTTTTAAGGCTTGAAGACTGAGGCCATCTTTGGCATAGCCACTTTGGCCAAGACTAAAAGCCAAGACTTGCTCCGGGTTCGCCGCCGGAACGGCTTTGCCTCCCATGCGCTCCGTCAACGCACTAAATATCTGATAATCGTGTCGTTGTCTGTCTTCCTTTTCGAACAACACTTCCGAATACTTGCTGGTATTGCGAATAGCTAGGGCATGAAATACGACATCGTAATGGGCCACCTCCAAGCCCGTAGTAGCCGGTAGAATAACATCAGCATGACGGGTCGTTTCATTGAGATAGATATCAATCGAAAGCATAAACTCCAATTCCTCAAGGCCTTTGTCCAACTCTTTTCCATTCGGGATAGAAAGCACGGGATTACCTGCTATCGTAACCATCGCCTTGATCTGCCCCTCCCCTGGCGTCAGAATCTCCTCGGCCAAGGCCGCCACTGGCAACTCTCCCCCAAACTCCGGCAAGCCTCGTACCCGGCTCTGCCAGCGATTAAAGGAAGGCGCTTTCCCCTTCTTACCCAACATTTTGATCTGATCAAAGGCCGGAGCCGTGAACATGGCCCCTCCCGACACATCCAAATTGCCACTAACCGCATTCAATACGTTCACCAACCATTGGCACAAACCACCATAGAGCTGCGTAGACACTCCCAAGCGACCATAGCAAACGGCCTTTTCCGCCTGGCAAAATTCAAGTGCAATTTGGCGGATGGTCGCTGCCTCCATACCCGTACGTTGGGCTACCTGCTCAGGGCTATAATTCGCCACCAATGCCTTGATGTCCTCCAATCCATCCGTATGTGCTGCCAAATGTCCTAGCTCTAATTTCCCTTCCGCTATCACCACATGGATCATGGCCAACAAGAAGTATACATCGGATTCAGGATAGATGAAATGATGCTCGTCCATCTTATCCGCCGTCTCCGTACGCCGCGGATCTAAGACCACGACCTTCCCACCTCGCTGCGAAATGGCCCGGAGTCGCTTGCCCACATCGGGAGCGGTCATAATACTGCCGTTGGACACCAAGGGATTCCCGCCTAAGATGATGAGATAGTCCGTATGATCAATATCAGGAATGGGCAACAACATAGCATGCCCGAACATCTGCTGTCCTGCAAAATGATGGGGCAATTGATCCGCTGAGGTAGCACTAAAGCGATTCTTCGTTTTCAAACTTCTCACAAAGTTGGGACCGAACACCATTGTACCAAAATTGTGCACATTGGGATTGCCTTGGTACACACCCACCGCCTGCTCACCATACTTATCTTGTACTTCCTTAATACGCTCCGCTACATAGTCAAAGGCTTCCTCCCATTCCATTTCCTCCCAACCATTGGCCGTTTTCCGGATGGGCACCTTCAAGCGATCTGGATCTTCGTAGACATCTTTCAATGCCACGGCTTTGGGGCAGATATGCCCCCGACTGAAAGGGTCCGCTTTATCTCCCTTGATGGTCAATACTTCTTTTCCTTGGTAGGTGATTTCGAGGCCGCACATGGCTTCGCAGAGGTTACAGGTGCGATAGTGTATTTGTTGGTCAGGCATTTAGGTATGTTGTTGAAGGATTAAAGTTGCAAGTTTAATGTTAAAGGTTCAGAGTTTAGTGGCAAAAGGCTTGAATAAACTTTAAACCTTCAACTCCTAGTCGCTGCCCAGCAAGATAATAAACTTCGCCAGCAGCTAGCCAAGTAGAATTGTCCAATTTGCGCTACGAAATTCTTTTGTGGAAGATTTATCAGATACCGGCATGATACAAAAATGTTTTTTTTATATTTGTATCAATTAGATTCCCCCTTTTGTTTCAGACCATTTCCCTCCCTAATTTTTGACGGTCCTTAGATGTTGATTCTACTTAGGATCAGAACTTTCAGAGTTATCTCTCCAATAAAAACCTATTTCTAAAGTCTCTTTGCTAACAGGGCTGCTACTACATAGCATATCTGTTTCAAGCATGCTTTATCGCTTGAAACAAGTATTTCCAAACGAAAGACTAATAATCCTTTTACAGACATATGTACCGATTTGCCAGCTTACTGTAACTGCGAATTTCGGACCGTAGTAAAATCATTTTAACCGAATGAACTTCACTAAGATCATGAAGAACAAATTACTAAAACCTAGCCATGGCAGCGTTCTACTCAATATTATTCCAAGCTGGCTATGCGCTTTGCTGCTACTATCGGGGCAGCTCCAAGCTCAGAAAGTAGCTTTAGTTGGAGTGACTAATTTTAACAATAGTGTGAATGGAACACTCTATCGAGATGGTTTCTCATTTGTGGCATTAGAAGATATCCCCTCTGGAACCAAGATCTTTTTCACAGAGCACGATTACATCGATGCCAATGATGCCTTCACCGTCTCTTCGGAGGGAGTGACAGAATGGACAGCCTCTGGCACCTTGAGTAAAGGCTGTGTGGTATCCATCCATGAGGTAGGTAGCAACAGTAGTAGTAATGACCCTCAGGTAGTAGCTGTTTCTAGCAGTTGCAACGGTGGTAGTGTTACCAACGCCTATGGTTCTTTTTCCATGGGTACCTCTGACCCCATTTATGCTTTTGCCTCCACAGGTTCTGGTTCTAGCGGGAACATATTAAATAATGTAACTGAAATCTATTCAGCCGTATTTATAAGTAGCACTCTATCTTTTACTACTTTGGATCCAAGGAATGATTACACGGATGCAATAGTTTTTGTCGCAGGGGCAGACAGAGCCGCCCAATTTAAGCCTTCCTTACGGTCTGGCTCGGTCAGTTTTTCGGATTTAAGTGCAGCCAGTAAATGGGATCTCTACAATGGGACTAGTATAACATCTGCTCTATCACTCATCGATCCACTTTCTGTCACACCCTTTGCCAATATCACCAGTGGGAACTGCCCCAGCATTACCTTCAACACCACCGAAACAGACGAAAGCTGTCCTAATCGAAATGATGGAGCCATTTTAATCACTAATGTAGCAGGCGGAACGCCGCCTTATGTATACTCCAGTGATGGTGGAAGTACTTATCAAAGCTTCCCCAATCTAGTTCAGTTTCTAAATCTGCCAGACGGCACCTACGATGTGCGCGTCAAAGATGATAATGGTTGTGAGTCAGCTATTCAATCCGTAACCATCGATCCAGGAGTAGATAATACCAATCCAACGGCAAGCTGTCCGGCAGATATTACCGTAGACAATACTTCTGGCCAATGTGGTGCAGTAGTCACCTATACGATAGGTGCCACAGATGCTTGCCAGTTAGCTGCTGTCCCCACCACTGCTAGTCCAGCGAGTGGCTCTTTCTTTGACATAGGGACCACCACGGTTACGGGTAATGCATTCGATGCGGCGGGCAATACCGATGATTGCACCTTTACCGTCACCGTGAATCCAGCATCAACCCCAGAGATATCCGTGGATGACGCCGGTAATACGGACTTTGGTTCCGTCACCTTGGGTAATTCTGCATCTAAGACCTACACCATCACTAACTTAGGAAGTACGAGTTTGAACATCAATAGCGTCTCAAACAGTGATCCTCAATTTGTGATTGAGTCCATTAGTAATGCTGCTGTAGATCCTGGTGGCACCTCTACTATTGTAATTGTTTTCACTCCTCAAACTGTCGGTCCTCAGTCCTCTACGATCAACATTGCTAGCGACGATTGTGATGAAAACCCCTATACTTTCAATCTAAGTGGTACGGGAACAGATTGCCCCGACGGCTTCGTCTTTGAACCTGGCTCTGGTCAATGCATCGACATCGATGAGTGCGCCGCAGGACCCGATACCTGCCCACCCGGCACCTTCTGCATCAATACCAATGGTGGCTTCCTCTGTGAGCCTTGCGAGGTAACGGCCGTTTGTCAAAATGTTACCATCCAACTCAACGACTCCGGGATCGCCACCCTCACTCCTGAAAACATAAATGATAACTCTTCCAGCATCTGTGGTGACATACAACTGGCAGTGGATCAGACAGCATTCACCTGCTCCAACATAGGAAGTAATAACACTGCTGAACTAACGGTCACCAATAATGGAGGTGGCGAAAGTACTTGTACCGCTACAGTCACGGTGGAGGACAATATCGCACCAACGATCACTTGTCCTGGAACGCAGACGCAGTTTGTAGATGCCTCCTGCCAGGCTAGTCTCGCTGATTATACCAGTCTTGCGACTGCAGGCGATAATTGTGGAACCGTTTCTGTCGTGCAAAGTCCCCCAGCGGGAATGAGCTTTACTTCAGATATTGAGGTCACCTTAACTGCTCAAGATGGCGGCCTTAGCAAGAGCTGTACTTTTACCGTACAGCCGAAGGACAACACGCCTCCAACCGCTAGTAATCCAGCGACCATTAATGTCAGCTGCCTCGATGACGTACCCGCTCCTAATCCAGGGGTAGTCACTGATGAAAGTGACAACTGTAGCGTACCAGTAGTATGTACTGGCGAGATTTGGATCAATGAGATTCATTATGATAACACGGGAGATGATACGGGTGAATTTGTGGAAATTGCTGGCCCTGCGGGAACCGACCTAAGTGGATATAGTTTAGCCTTCCATACAGGCTCTAATGGAACAGTTTATAGCATCGTAAATTTGAGTGGCGTGATTGATGATGAGAGCAATGGAATTGGAGCTGTGGCATTTTTTGAAGCCGGAATCCAAAATGGGCCTCAAGATGGTGTCGCCCTGATTAAAAATGGGACTGTTATAGAATTCCTGAGTTACGAAGGCAGCTTCACCGCAACCAATGGCGATGCCTCAGGAATTACCTCCACCAATATCGGTGTACAAGAAAGTTCTTCCACAGCCGTCGGGGAAAGCCTACAATTAAAGGGATCTGGGAACCAGTCCAGCGATTTCACTTGGACGGCTCCTAGTACTGATTCTCCTGGTGATCTAAACGATGGCCAAACCATTACCCCATGTAGCGGACCTTCGGGCTGTACCAGTGAGGTTTGGATCAATGAGATTCATTATGATGATTTTAGTACAGATGAAGGTGAGTTTGTAGAAGTTGCTGGACCAGCAGGAACCAACCTGAGTGCCTACACGCTTTTATTCTATAATGGTGCTAATGGTGCAGTGTATAGCACCGTGAACTTGAGTGGAGTAATTGATGATGAGGGCGACGGAATTGGTGCCGTGGCGTTTTCTGAAGCTGGAATTCAAAACGGAGCCCCTGATGGTGTCGCCCTGATTAAGAATGGAGCAGTCATAGAATTCTTGAGCTACGAAGGTAGCTTCAACGCTTCTGGAGGGGCTGCATCAGGTATGTCCGCTACGGATATTGGTGTACAAGAAGGCTCTTCTACCGCGGCAGGAGAAAGCCTGCAATTAAAAGGATCTGGAAATCAGTCCAGCGACTTCACTTGGACGGCTCCTAGCACAGACTCCCCCGGTAGCTTGAATGATGGACAAACCATTACTTCCTGTGGAGGTTCTAGTCCAGGCGTAATCACTGTTTCCTTCCTTAGTGAAATAAACAATGGAGGACTGGGTTCACTAGACGATCCACTAGTGATCACACGCACTTACCAGGTACAGGATGCAGCTGGCAATACTACCCCTGTACTGCAAACGATCAATGTCTTTGACGATGTTTCGCCAACAGCTGTTTGCCCATCGAATATCCCTGATGTTGAACTAGATGTTAATGGCAATGGTAGCTTATCCGCTAACATCGGCGATGGTAGTTCTACCGATAATTGTAGTGTTACAGAAACCAGCCCTGCCCTCAATTTCACTTGCAGCGATGTAGGGCTACAGACCGTCCTATTAACGGCAACTGACCCTGCTAGAAATCAAAACAGCATCAGTTGCAGCTTTACCGTAGTAGGTAACTTTAACGCTTGCTGCACACCTGGTGTAGCCACTAGCATCTCTGGCTCCCCCGGGCCGTTATGTCCAAGTTCCCTACAGACACTTTCAGTCAACGGTAGTCTGAATGACGACCAAAGCTGGGTTTGGTATACGGGTAGTTGTGGTGGTACTCAAGTAGCCACAGGTGCTAACTTCAATGTGTCGCCGACCACCACTACCACCTACTATGTTCGAGCG